>NZ_LS483403.1:1200000-1500000 GCF_900475675.1 Streptococcus lutetiensis | reverse complement strand
CGAACGCAACATTGACCTACCATTTGAAGGTGTTGTCAACAATATCAATCGTCGTTACCACGAGACAAACAGCGACTTCACTCGTAATGTCATGCGCGGTTACATGAATGAGTTGCCATGTCCAACATGTCACGGTTATCGTTTGAATAATCAAGCGCTTTGTGTGCGCGTGGGCGGTGAAAATGGCATGAACATTGGACAAGTTTCTGATTTGTCAGTAGCTGACCATTTGGAACTTCTAAATCACCTAGAACTCTCTGAAAATGAAAAAACAATTGCTACACCGATTGTCAAAGAAATCAAAGACCGCTTGACTTTCTTAAATAATGTCGGCTTGAATTATTTGACTTTGTCACGTTCTGCGGGGACTTTGTCAGGTGGTGAAAGCCAACGTATCCGTTTGGCAACGCAAATTGGTTCAAATCTATCAGGTGTCCTTTATATTCTTGATGAACCGTCAATCGGACTTCACCAACGTGATAATGACCGTTTGATTGATAGTTTGAAGAAAATGCGTGATCTTGGTAATACCTTGATTGTCGTTGAACACGATGAAGACACCATGTGTCAAGCTGACTGGTTGATTGATGTTGGACCAGGTGCAGGTGAATTTGGTGGGCAAATCGTTGCCTCTGGGACACCAGGAGAAGTGGCTAAAAACAAAAAATCAATCACTGGACAATATTTGTCTGGTGCTAAAGAAATTCCAGTTCCGCTTGAGCGTCGTAAAGGTAACGGACGTTTCCTACGAGTGCTTGGTGCTTGCGAAAATAACTTGCAAAATATCGATGTGACTTTCCCACTTGGTAAATTTATCGCAGTCACAGGTGTTTCAGGTTCTGGAAAATCAACCTTGGTCAATAGTATTTTGAAAAAAGCTGTCGCTCAAAAATTAAACCGAAATTCTGCCAAACCTGGTAAACACAAAGCACTTGAAGGTGTGGAAAACATCGAACGCTTGATTGACATTGACCAAAGCCCAATCGGTCGTACACCGCGTTCAAATCCTGCAACTTATACAGGTGTTTTTGATGATATTCGTGACCTTTTTGCTAAGACCAATGAAGCTAAAATTCGTGGTTACAAGAAAGGGCGCTTCTCATTTAACGTCAAAGGTGGACGTTGTGAGGCTTGTTCTGGTGATGGTATTATCAAGATTGAAATGCACTTCTTGCCAGATGTTTACGTACCATGTGAAGTTTGCCACGGTACACGTTATAACAGTGAAACGCTTGAAGTTCATTACAAAGATAAAAATATCGCTGAAATCCTTGATATGACAGTCAACGATGCCGTTGAATTCTTTGCACCAATTCCTAAAATCGCACGCAAATTGCAAACTATCAAAGACGTTGGACTTGGTTATGTCACACTTGGACAACCAGCCACAACCCTTTCTGGTGGTGAAGCACAGCGTATGAAATTGGCGAGTGAACTTCACAAACGCTCAACTGGTAAGAGCCTTTATATCCTTGATGAACCAACGACAGGTCTTCACACAGATGACATTGCTCGTCTACTTAAAGTCCTTCAACGTTTCGTGGATGATGGAAATACCGTGCTTGTTATTGAACACAATCTTGATGTGATTAAGACAGCTGACTATATTATCGACCTTGGACCAGAAGGCGGTGTTGGTGGCGGACAAATCGTTGCCACAGGCACACCAGAAGAAGTCGCCAAAGTCAAAGAATCCTTCACAGGACAATATTTGAAAGATAAATTGAAGTAAAAAAGTCCAGGTAAGTTATCTTGCCTGGCTTTTGTGTTATATGGAGCCAATTTATGGGGAACGGCGCAGTTCTGCTGCTGTTGAGATTTATTGGAGGATTTATGTCTTATTCAAAAGAAGTTAATCGGTATGTTTTTCCGTTGATTGCAACAAATATTGCACAGCTTTTGATTAATCAATTGTCACTGCATTTTGCGGTTAATGACTCAAGCGTGGCACTTTCTGGAATATCTGTGATTCAAAATTTCTTGTTTGACTTTGGTGGGATTTTAGGCGCTTTTAGCTTATCCTTTAATATCAAAGGGGCGCAAGCTTTTGCGGAAAATGACAAGAAGCATTTTAAAGATTTGTTTAAGTCCTCTTTATTACTTGATGTGGTGATAGGTGCTAGCTTTTTAGTTCTATGTGTAGTTTTTAGAAAATCTTTTTTACGTTTATTTTATGGATTTTCAGGAGAATTGCTTGGCTTATCAACACTTTATCTCGTTATTATGTCACCGTATATTCTTCTGACCTTGTTAACATTTTTGTTGACAAATGTTTTAAAAGTTGAAAACCAAACCGATTTTTTGGATTGGGCTTGTTAGCTCGCTGCTTGATGTGGTGATGAATTACTATCTGGTTCTAATTTTTGGAGTGAAGGGCGCAGCGATTTCGGCTATAACTTCTTTGTTTTTAGTGGTTTTGGCTTATTTTTATTTAGTTCATGATGTGATTTTTGAGGCTTTGAAATCTCAGTCAACTTGTAAAAAAGAGTTAATTCTTTTTGGGATTCCTTTAACCATTCAGGCAATTTTTGAGAGTGTTCTTTTTATCATGGCATTTGATGCTTTGATGGGAAGATAGGGGTTAGAAATTCTCTCTATCTATGCAGTGATTAGTCAGCTATTTTCAATAGTTCGTTTGCCTGCTTATATGTATGCTGGTACGGTTTCTGTCTTTTTGCCACAGGCTAGTCAAAAGCATGAAAAAAAGTCATTTATGCGCGTGATTTATCGAAATAGTTATCTAATGAGTTTCGGATTTGCTGTGATAGTGACGCTTTGTGCTAATATCTTTGCTGAATTCTTATTAAGCCAAATCAATACAAATATCATTGCACTTACGGCATTTACTATGCTAATCATGGCAGCCACACCACTTTACGAAAGTTTAAAAATGCTTTTACAAAGTAGCCATGCTGAAAAATGGGTGGTTAGTTTAACCGCTCTAGTTAATATCATGAGCACTGATATTTTATTGGTGATTCAAGTTTTAGGTTTTCAAACTTACCAAACACTTTATTTTGTTTACGGCATAAGTCTTGCTATTTTGAGTATTTTATTTATCAAAAAAAGTAACTTCAATAACTTAAAAGAACCTGATGTTTTTTTGCGATAAAATTTGTTTACCAGTTAAATATTTTGTAAAAATACGTGAAAAAAGCGATTATATCAAGGATTTTCTGGTATAATTATCTTAAAAAAGCGAGAGGGAGAGGGACATGCTTGCAAGACTGAAAAGATTTGATGCAAAGTTAGATGAAAAAGGATTAGATGCGTTTTTGGTGACTGGCCAAAATAATGTTTATTATTTGACAGGATTTTGGGGAACATCAGCGACTGTCTTTATTTCCAAAACACGCCGTTTGTTTGTGACAGATGCTCGATATACCTTGATTGCTAAGCAAACGGTTCAAGGATTTGATATCATCGAAAGTAGAGATGCTCTTTCTGAGATTGCTAAGGTGATTGCATCTGATAATTTGGATAAAATCGGTTTTGACAGCCAAGTATCTTTTGCTTATTATCAAATGCTGCAAGGTGTATTTGCAGGGTATGACTTGGCACCTATGACGAACTTCATGGAAAAATTGCGCATGATTAAAGATGCTTCTGAGATTGCAACGATTCGTAAGGCTTGCTCGATTTCCGACCGCGCTTTTGCTGACATGCTTGATTTCATCAAACCAGGTCAGACAACAGAATTGCAAGTGGCAAATTTTCTTGATTTTCGTATGCGTGAATACGGTGCATCTGGGGTATCTTTTGAGACTATTGCAGCATCAGGTTACCGCTCTGCCATGCCTCACGGCGTAGCCAGTGAGAAAGTCATCCAATCTGGTGAAAACTTGACGCTTGATTTTGGATGTTATTACAATCACTACGTCAGCGATATGACGCGTACAATTCACATTGGTGATACGACTGATGAGGAGCGTGAGATTTATGATGTGGTTTTGCGTGCTAATCAATCGGTTATTGATTCGGTTAAGACTGGAATGACTCGCCGTGATTACGATAAGTTGGCGCGTGATGTGATTGAAAAAGCTGGTTATGGTGAGCACTTCACACACGGAATTGGTCATGGCATTGGGCTTGATATTCATGAAATTCCATTCTTTGGCAATTCAGATGAGTTGGTTGAAGTTGGCATGACTATTACGGATGAACCAGGAATTTACCTTGATAACAAATACGGTGTTCGTATTGAAGACGACCTTGTCGTTACTGAAAATGGTTGTGAAGTCTTAACTTTAGCACCCAAAGAATTGATTGTTTTGTAGGAGAGATGTTATGAAACCACTGACTATTAAAGATAAATTACAAGTTATCCTTGTGATGATTTTATCTGCGATGCTCTCTTTTACGGTTGTTATTGATTTAATGCAGGGAAGTAGTAAGAATTATTTCATTTTGGAATTCATTCTAGTTCTTTTCTTGTCAGCCTTAAGTCAATCACGTCAGTTTGGAATTAATGGCATTGTTCATTATGTTGCGCTTGGACTTGTTGGGTTAACATTTTTTATTGAAGCACCAGGTGGCATATACAAAATTGCTTCGTATTTCTGTATGGCAATTGCTGTGCTTGGGCTGATTATAATTTATCTTAAAAATCGTGTAGTAAAGGAAAAAATCAATGACTGATAGACTTTCTTGGGAAGATTATTTTATGGCAAATGCAGAGTTGATTTCAAAACGTTCAACTTGTGATCGTGCCTTTGTTGGCGCTGTTTTGGTCAAAGATAATCGTATCATTGCGACTGGTTACAATGGTGGTGTTTCTGAAACAGATAACTGTAGCGAAGCAGGACACAAAATGGAAGATGGGCATTGTATCCGCACTGTTCATGCCGAGATGAATGCGCTTATCCAGTGTGCTAAAGAAGGCATTTCAACTAAAGGAACAGAGATTTATGTGACACATTTTCCGTGTATTAACTGCACGAAAGCTCTCCTTCAAGCAGGCATTAAGAAAATCACTTATAAAACTGCCTATCGCATGCATCCATTTGCGATTGAATTAATGGAACAAAAAGGTGTCGAATACGTTCAGCATGATATTCCAGAAGTAAGACTTGGTATGGCTGACTAAGAAGAATAAGTTTTAGACAGTGCTAACACTGTCTTATCCCATAGTAAGACCATAAAAGATTTGAGCCCAAGCTTATTTTATGGTAAAATGAAGTGATAAATAATTTATAAGAGGTAATGAATAAATGATTGAAGCAAGTAAGCTTAGAGCAGGTATGACTTTCGTAACAGCTGATGGAAAACTCATCAAAGTTCTCGAAGCAAGCCACCACAAACCAGGTAAAGGTAACACAGTTATGCGTATGAAACTCCGTGACGTACGTTCTGGTTCAACTTTTGATACAACTTACCGTCCAGAAGAAAAATTCGAACAAGCTATCATTGAAACACGTGCTGCACAATACCTTTACAAAATGGATGATACAGCATACTTCATGGATACTGAAAGCTACGAGCAATACGAAATCCCAGTTGCTAACGTAGAACAAGAATTGTTTTACATCCTTGAAAACTCAGAAGTTAAAATCCAATTCTACGGAACTGAAGTTATCGGTGTTACTGTTCCTACAACAGTTGAATTGACAGTTACTGACACTCAACCATCAATCAAAGGTGCTACAGTTACTGGTTCTGGTAAACCTGCAACTCTTGAAACAGGTCTTGTTGTTAACGTGCCAGACTTCATCGAAATTGGTCAAAAATTGGTAATCAATACGCAAGAAGGTACTTACGTATCACGTGCCTAAGCTTGCCATTAGAGCGGGTAGAGAGGGTACCGCTCTCTTTACTTTTAATCCTTAAAATTAATTAGAAAGGAAATGCTTATGACAACTGAAAATATCGGTGATATTGTTATTTCACCACGAGTACTAGAAGTTATCACAGGTATCGCTGCAGCAAAAGTTGATGGTGTTCATTCACTTCATAACAAAGCCATGGCAGACAGCTTCAGCAAAACAGTTTTAGGTAAAGGTGTATATCTTCACACTGAAGAAGACGGAACAGTTAACGCTGATATCTATGTTTATCTTCAATACGGTGTCAACGTTCCTGCTGTTTCAATCGCAATTCAACAAGCTGTTAAAACTGCGGTTTACGATATGGCAGAAGTGACTATTTCATCTGTAAATATCCACGTTGAAGGAATCGTTCCTGAGAAAACGCCAAAACCTGATTTGAAAGCATTGTTTGACGAGGATTTCTTGGATGACTAATAATTTTACAAATTCAAGACGTGACCTCCGTGAGCGTGCGTTCCAAGCACTCTTTAGCCTAGAATTTGGTGGAGAATATTTAGCGGCTGCTGAATTTGCATATACTTATGATAAGACAATCGAAGAAGATGAAGATGTTCAAGTTCCAGTCTTTCTTCTTAATCTTGTTAAGGGTGTTTGCGACATGCAAGCAGAGCTTGACCAACAAATTGAAGGTCACTTAAAAGCAGGCTGGTCACTAGAACGTTTAATGTTGACTGATAAAGCTTTACTTCGTTTAGGTCTTTACGAAGTAAAATATTTCGAAGAAACACCAGGTCGTGTTGCGGTCAATGAAATTATTGAAATCGCTAAGAAATATTCAGACGAAACATCAGCAAAATTCGTCAATGGATTGTTGAGTCAGTTTGTTACTGAATAATAAATGAAAGAGAGATGTTATACACATCTCTCTTTTTGTTGTGTGCATAAGTAAAAAGAGTAATATAAAAGAACAGGCTTACCCTGTTCTTTTTAAATGCTTCCCCCAGGAATCAATGAGATAGGTAAAATGTAGTCTTTGTTTGTTTTTTCACCTTTGATGCGTTTTAGGAGAATATCGACAAGTAGACTTGCAATTTCATCGATTGGTTGACGGATAGTAGTCAACTGTGGGAAGTAACTTTCAATGAATGATGTGCCATCATAACCAATGATTTTCAAATCATCAGGGATGTTCATATCTAGCTGTTTAGCGATTTTCATTGTCAAAATGGCTGTCAAATCATCTGAAACAAATATCCCGTCTGGACGATTGCTTGCGATGATGGATTTGATTTCCATTTCACGGCGAATTGTGGATAAGTTGTTAGGAACTTTGAAAACTTCACCGTGCGGAATTTGAAATGTAAAACCAAGGGCACGTAATTCGGTTGGTGAGTCAGTGTTATCGTGTCCGGTAATCATAATGATATTTTCGCAACCATTTTTTTGAAGTGTGCGAGCAGCTAGTTTTCCACCTTCAAAGTTGTCTGAAGCAACGATAGGGACGTTTGGAGCTAGGTTCCTATCGAAAGCAATAATTGGTGCACTGACGCGCTCGTAATCATCGATGCCAAGGTTGTGACTAGATGAAATGATGCCGTCAACTTGGTTAGCTTCAAGCATTTCAATGTATTCACGTTCTTTGGCTGGGTCATTTTCGCTATTGCAGATAATCGTTTTATAACCATGTTTGAATAACTCGATTTCAAGATATTCAATTAACTCAGAATAAAAGATATTGCTAATATTAGGGAAGATTAAACCGATAAGTTGGGCTGATTTTCCTTGGAGTCCACGGGCGAGGTTGTTTGGTTTATATCCCAAAGTTCTCATGGCCTCTTGGACTTTTTGTTTTGTCTTCTCTGACAAATAACCTTTGTTGTTGATAACGCGTGAAACGGTTGTTGGGCTTACCCCAGCAAGTTCAGCAACGTCAGTTAATTTTGCTACCATATTAGTATTTCAAATCAAAGTATGTACCAGTGACGTCTCCAGATTTAAGTGTAATTCCATTTTGACCAGCTTCTGGGAAGATACGGCTAGTAAATACTTTTTCTCCTTTATTGATAAAGATTTCAATGATCGAATTATCTACAAAAATATTGGCTGTTGTTTCTTTCGTATCGATTGTACATTCACGAGTAATACCAAATTTTGTAGCGTATTGAACACCGGCTTTACTGCGGTCAAGGATAATTTTACAGTCTTTAGTATCTACAGTCAAGCTTAGTCCATTTCCTTTGTCGTCAGCAAAAAGCAGAAGTTCTGATTTTTGATTTGCAGGGAATGTTAACTCTAACTCATAAGTATTGTTGGTTTGTGCTTTGTCAGCGAATGTTTCAGAAGAATCACGAAGAGAAGTGATTGCTTCAACTGGGTATTGATAAAGTTTACCATCTTTAATAGAAAGTTCTTTAACAAGACTAAGAGCACCTTGGTAATCGTATTGGTCAGTTGGATAGTCGATGTCAGGAAGTCCAATCCAGCTAATAGCAAGCGCACGTCCATCAGGGGCGTTGAATGCTTGAGTCGCATAGGCTTCAAAACCATAATCAAGATTTTGAATGTCAGAAGCCCCGACTAGTTTTGCATTTTCTGTGTCAAACGATTGACATACTTTGTAGGTATTTGGGTAAATGTTGCGATAATCAAGTTCAGCTTTATCAAGTCCTTGTGGGCAGTAGATAAGAACTGGTTTATCATCAACAAAAACAAGGTTTGGACACTCAATCATGTACTCTGAACCACTGTTATCAAAGTCAAGGTTTCCAACTTCTTCCCAATTTTCGACGTTTTTGTTAACAGCTTTGTAAAGTTTTACGAAGCCTGATTCGTCAAGGTTTTGAGCACCTACGATTGCGTAGAATTGACCTTTGTAGTTGAAGATTTGTGGGTCACGGAAGTGTTCTGTAACGTCTTTTGGTTGGTGGATAAGAACGTTCTCAATCTTAGTGATGTTGCGGTCTTTGTCCATCCATGCGCTAATTTGAAGCGGGTCACGTACCCAATTTTCATCGCGGACATTTCCTGTATAGAATAGGAAGAGTTTGTCGTCGATTTCGTAGGCTGAACCAGAATAAGCACCGTGGCTATCGTTTTTAGTATCTGGACGAAGTTCTACGTTTGTTTCATGGAAGTGAACTAAGTCTTCAGATTCAGTGTGAACCCATTGTTTAAGTCCATGAGCAGCAGCAAATGGCCAGTTTTGGTAGAACAATGTGTATTTTCCATTAAAGAATGAAAAACCGTTAGGGTCATTTAAAAGTCCTGATTTTGGTTCGATGTGGTAACTAACATGCCAAGGAGATTTTTTGACATTGTTGTTAATTTTTGCTAATTCTTCGGTGCTCCAATCCTCATAAGGACGGTAACGCACTTCTCTTGGTAAATCCATATTTTTCTCCTTTTTAAATACTATCTATAGTAATATAGTAAACGTTTTCGCCCTAAAAATCAATTATTTTCGTCCAAAAAGAAAAAAATATGATGAACGCTTGACATAGAATGTTTTTATGATAAAATGTAAATGTAGTTAAGTGAAACGCTTACAAAATAGTTCACAAATTTTTTTATAAAGGAGTTACTGTAATGGATTATGGTAAGGTAGCATCTGACGTCGTTAAGGCAGTCGGAAAAGACAATCTTATTGCAGCTGCACACTGTGCGACACGTCTTCGTCTCGTACTTAAGGATGATACAAAAGTTGACCAAGCAGCTTTGGATAACAATCCAGATGTAAAAGGTACTTTTAAAATTGATGGTCAATATCAAGTAATCATCGGTGCAGGTGATGTCAACTTTGTTTATGATGAATTAATCAAAGAAACTGGACTTTCAGAAGTTTCTACTGATGACTTGAAACAAATTGCAAGTAGTGGTAAAAAATTCAACCCAATCATGGCGTTGATTAAATTGCTATCAGATATCTTCGTACCAATTATTCCTGCGCTTGTTGCAGGTGGTCTTTTGATGGCATTACGTAACTTCTTGACAGCTGAAGGATTATTCGGCCCTAAATCAATTGAAGAAATGTTCCCAGCTATTGATGGTATTTCTGCCATGATTCAATTGATGTCAGCTGCACCATTCATGTTCTTGCCAATTTTAGTAGGTATCTCAGCTGCTAAACGTTTCGGAGCTAACCAATTCTTGGGTGCTGCTATTGGTATGATCATGACAACACCAGATCTTGGTGGTGCTTCTGAATTCTGGAATATCTTTGGTTACCATGTTGCACAAACAAACTACGCTTACCAAGTTATCCCAGTATTGGTTGCTGTTTGGTTGCTATCTGTATTGGAAAAATTCTTCCACAAAAAACTTCCATCATCAGTTGACTTTACATTCACCCCATTGTTGTCAGTAATGATTACAGGATTCTTGACATTTACAGTCATTGGTCCAGTAATGATGGTCGTTTCTAACGCTATTACTGATATTATTGTTTGGTTGTATAACACAACAGGCTTTATCGGAATGGGTATCTTTGGTGGTGCTTATTCACTAATCGTTATGACTGGTCTTCATCAGTCATTCCCAGCTATTGAAACACAATTGTTGTCAGCATGGACCAAAGGTGTTGGTTATGGTGACTTCATCTTCGTAGTTGCTTCAATGGCTAACGTTGCACAAGGTGCAGCAACATTTGCAATTTGGTTCTTGACTAAAAGCTCTAAAACTAAGAGTCTTACATCTTCAGCAGGTGTATCAGCGCTTCTTGGTATTACAGAACCAGCTTTGTTCGGTGTTAACTTGAAATACCGTTTCCCATTCTTCTGTGCTTTGATTGGTTCAGGAGTTGCAGCAGCAGTTGCAGGTTTGGTTAAAGTAGTTGCTGTTTCACTTGGTTCAGCAAGTTTCCTTGGATTCCTTTCAATCAACGCTTCTTCAATCCCATTCTACGTTGTATGTGAATTAATCAGCTTCGCTGTTGCATTTGCTCTTACATACTTCTACGGAAAAACAAAAGCAGCAGGTGTCTTTGCGGCTGAAGCAGCAGACGCTGCTAAAGCTCAAGTCGAATCAGATGAACACGCTGTTAAAGATGGCAAAGAAGTTGCTAAAGAAGTATCAGCTCTTTCACAAGCAGGTGTTTCTGAAGAAACAGTTGTAAGCCCACTTGCTGGTCAAGTTGTAGAACTTTCATCAGTAAATGACCCAGTTTTCTCATCAGGAGCTATGGGAAAAGGTATCGCTGTAAAGCCTGAAGGCAACACAGTTTACTCACCAGTTGATGGTACTGTTCAACTTGCATTTGAAACTGGTCATGCTTACGGTTTGAAATCTGACAACGGTGCAGAAATCCTTATCCACATCGGTATCGATACTGTATCAATGGCAGGTAAAGGTTTCGAACAAAAAGTTACTACTAACCAAAAAGTTAAAAAAGGTGATGTTCTTGCGACATTTGATAGCTCAGCTATCGCACAAGCAGGTCTTGATGATACAACAATGATTATTGTTACAAATACTGCAAATTACTCTGAAGTAACTCCAGTTGCTCAAGGAAAAGTTTCTGAAGGTGTTGCGTTACTTGAACTTGAATAAATATATATGTATATTTTAAGAGGTACTTTGATACCTCTTTTTAAATGGAGTTAAAACCTTGTAAATAAAGAAATATAAGCGCTTTTATACTTGATATATCTTTTGAAATTTTGTATAATATTGTGTATAAAATAGCATTTAAAAGGGAGATAACATGACTAAATTATACGGTAGTGTAGAAGCAGGTGGAACAAAATTTGTTTGTGCTGTTGGTGACGAAAATTTCCAAGTTGTTGAAAAAGTTCAATTTCCAACAACAACACCTTACGAAACAATTGATAAAACAGTAGCTTTCTTCAAACGTTTTGAAGAAGATTTGGCTGGTATTGCCATTGGTTCTTTTGGTCCGATTGATATCGACCAAAATTCAGAAACTTATGGTTATATTACATCAACTCCAAAACCACATTGGGCTAATGTTGATTTGGTTGGCTTGATTTCAAAACACTTCAAAGTCCCATTTTATTTCACAACTGACGTTAATAGCTCAGCTTACGGTGAAATAATTGTCCGTAAAGGTGTTAAGAGCCTTGTTTACTACACAATCGGTACTGGTATCGGTGCTGGCGCTATTCAAAATGTTCAATTCATCGGTGGTCTTGGTCACACAGAAGCAGGTCACGTCTATGTTGCTCCACATCCACATGATGTTGCTAATAACTTTAGCGGCGTTTGCCCATTCCACAAAGGGTGTCTTGAAGGTATGGCAGCTGGTCCATCACTTGAAGCACGTACAGGTATTCGTGGTGAATTGATTGAACTTAACTCAGACGTGTGGGATGTTCAAGCTTACTACATCGCCCAAGCAGCTATTCAAGCAACACTTCTTTACCGTCCAGAAGTCATCGTATTTGGTGGTGGTGTTATGGCACAAGAACACATGTTAAAACGTGTTCGCGATAAATTTAAAGCTTTGTTAAATGATTATGTACTAGTTCCAGATGTTACTGAATATATCGTAACACCAGGAGTTGCTGAAAATGGTTCTGCAACACTTGGAAACTTTGCCTTAGCTAAGAAAGTTTCAGAACGTTAATTTATTTTGATTAACAAGATGTAAGTGAGATTGAGGAAAAGTCCTGCAGGACTGCTCTTCAATCTTTTTTTACACTGATAATTCCTGTGAAATACAGTGCTTTCTTGTTGTTAAGGTGAAAAAAGAGTATAATCGAAACAGGTGAATGCTCAGAAAATACTTAGAATGTTATTAATAAATACTAAAAAATCATACCGTTTTATCTAGTTTATGGCTTAGTTGTCATGATAGCGTATTCTTGTATAGGAGCGCTTTTTATGATAAAATGTAATGATAAGTTTATCGAAAGGAATTGGGATGGCAAATATTCTACGAACTGTTATCGAAAACGATAAAGGCGAACTAAGAAAATTAGAAAAAATTGCAAAGAAAGTTGAGTCATACGCTGATGCGATGGCCGCTTTGTCTGATGAAGAATTAAAAGCAAAAACACCAGAATTCAAACAACGTTATCAAAATGGTGAAACGCTAGATCAGTTATTGCCAGAAGCTTTCGCGGTTGTTCGTGAAGCTGCAAAACGTGTTCTTGGGCTTTATCCATACCGTGTTCAAATCATGGGTGGTATTGTTATGCACAATGGTGACGTGCCAGAAATGCGTACTGGTGAAGGTAAAACATTGACTGCGACTATGCCAGTTTACCTTAACGCACTTGCAGGTGAAGGTGTTCACGTTATAACTGTTAATGAATACCTTGCAACACGTGACGCGACTGAAATGGGTGAAGTTTATAGCTGGTTAGGTCTTTCAGTAGGTATCAACCTTTCTGCTAAATCACCATACGAAAAACGTGAAGCTTATAACTGTGATATCACTTATTCAACAAACTCAGAAATCGGTTTTGACTACCTTCGTGATAACATGGTTGTTCGCCAAGAAGATATGGTTCAACGTCCATTGAACTTTGCCTTGGTCGATGAAGTTGACTCTGTCTTGATTGATGAAGCAAGAACACCTTTGATTGTCTCTGGTCAAGTTACTTCAGAAACAAGTCAACTTTACATTCGTGCAGATAAATTCGTTAAAACACTTGAAAGTGTTGATTATGTCATTGATGTACCAACAAAAACAATCGGTCTAACTGATAGTGGTATCGATAAAGCTGAAGAATATTTCAACTTGGAAAATCTTTATGATTTGGAAAATGTTGCCTTAACACACTATATTGATAACGCTCTTCGTGCTAACTACATTATGATTTTGGATATTGATTATGTGGTTAGTGAAAACGGTGAAATCTTGATTGTTGATCAATTTACTGGTCGTACAATGGAAGGTCGTCGTTTCTCTGATGGTTTGCACCAAGCTATCGAAGCTAAAGAAGGTGTACGTATCCAAGAAGAATCTAAGACAAGTGCATCAATTACTTACCAAAACATGTTCCGCATGTACAAAAAATTGGCAGGTATGACTGGTACAGCCAAAACTGAAGAAGAGGAATTCCGCGAAGTTTACAATATGCGTATCATTCCGATTCCAACTAACAAACCTGTAGCACGTATTGACCACCCAGATTTGTTGTACCCAACACTTGCTTCTAAATTTAGAGCAGTTGTTGAAGATGTTAAACGTCGTCACGCTAAAGGTCAACCGGTCTTGGTTGGTACTGTTGCCGTTGAAACATCAGACATTATTTCTAAGAAATTGGTTGAAGCTGGTATTCCACATGAAGTTTTGAATGCGAAAAACCACTTTAAAGAAGCGCAAATTATCATGAACGCTGGTCAACGTGGTGCCGTTACAATTGCAACTAACATGGCTGGTCGTGGTACAGATATCAAACTTGGTGAAGGTGTACGTGAACTTGGTGGACTTTGTGTCATCGGTACAGAACGTCACGAAAGCCGTCGTATTGATAATCAGCTTCGTGGACGTGCAGGTCGTCAAGGTGACCCAGGTGAATCACAATTCTATCTATCTCTTGAAGATGATTTGATGCGTCGTTTCGGTTCAGATCGTATTAAAGCTTTCCTTGATCGCATGAACCTTGATGAAGATGAAGCTGTTATCAAATCTAAGATGTTGACACGTCAAGTGGAATCAGCTCAAAAACGTGTTGAAGGTAACAACTACGATATGCGTAAACAAGTCCTTCAATATGATGATGTGATGCGTGAACAACGTGAAATCATTTATGCTGAACGTCACGATGTTATCACAGCAGACCGTGATTTGGCACCTGAAATCAAAGCAATGATTAAACGTACAATTAATCGTGCTGTTGATGCTCACAGCCGTGCAGACCGCGAAGAAGGTATCAAGGCTATCTTGAATTTTGCTAAATCAAACTTGGTTTCGGAAGATTCTATCAAACTAGCTGACCTTGAAAATCTAGATTTTGAAGAAATCAAAGAAGAACTTTACAAACGTGCTTTGGTAGTTTACGATGCTCAAATCGCTAAACTTCACGATGAAGAAGCCGTTAAAGAATTCCAAAAAGTTTTGATTTTGATGGTTGTGGATAACAAGTGGACAGACCACATTGATGCCCTTGATCAATTGCGTCAATCTGTTGGTTTGCGTGGATACGCTCAAAATAACCCTGTTGTTGAATACCAATCAGAAGGTTTCCGTATGTTCCAAGCAATGATTGGTGCCATTGAATTTGACGTGACACGTACAATGATGAAAGCACAAATTCACCAACAAGAACGTGAACGCTCAACTGAACGTGCGACAACTATGGCTGAAAAGAATATCTCTGCTCAACATGTTCAAGCAAAATCTGATATCGATTACTCTAACGTTAAACGTAACGATTTGTGCCCATGTGGATCAGGTAAAAAATTCAAAAATTGCCACGGTCGTAAACATTTTCAAAAAAGACAACAGAAAATTCTGACAATTCATTGAAAAACCTCTTGAAAATGGTATAATAGATGAAATCTTAACTAATTTCAGGAGAGGGAAAATATATGTCATTTAAAGCAACAAGTAAAAAGATTAATTTCGATGCTCTTAAAGAAGAATCAAAATTAACTGGTGACGTTCTAGCTAAAAAAGAAGCTCGTGATCGCGAATTAGAAGCTATCATTAAAGGTGAAGATGACCGAGTTCTTTTGGTTATCGGCCCTTGCTCATCTGATAATGAAGATGCTGTGCTTGAATACGCTCGTCGTTTGGCAAAACTTCAAGAAGAAGTTAAAGACCGTGTCTTTATGGTAATGCGTGTCTACACAGCAAAACCACGTACGAATGGTGATGGTTATAAAGGTTTGATGCACCAACCTGATACATCAGAAGCACCAAGTTTGATTAACGGTATTAAAGCCGTTCGTCACCTTCATTATCGTGTGATTTCAGAGACTGGCTTAACAACAGCAGATGAAATGCTTTATCCAGAAAATCTTCCATTGGTAGATGATTTGGTATCTTATATTGCTGTTGGTGCGCGTTCAGTTGAAGACCAACAACACCGCTTTGTTGCTTCAGGCATTAGTGTCCCAACAGGGATGAAAAACCCTACTTCAGGTAACTTGAATGTTATGTTTAACGGTATTTATGCTGCACAAAATAAACAATCATTCTTGTTTAACGGTGAAGAAGTAGAAACATCTGGTAATCCATTTGCACATGCTATCCTTCGTGGTGCACTTAACGAATATGGTAAAAATATGCCAAACTATTACTATGATAATGTCATCGATACTATCGAGCAATACGAAAAAATGGGACTTGAAAATCCATTTATCGTTATCGATACTAACCATGACAACTCAGGAAAACAATATTTAGAACAAGTTCGTATTGTCCGTCAAACATTGATTAACCGTGATTGGAACGAAAAAATCAATAAATACGTTCGTGGTTTCATGATTGAATCATACTTAGAAGACGGACGTCAAGACAAACCTGAAGTCTTTGGTAAATCAATCACAGACCCATGTCTTGGTTGGGACAATACCGAAAAACTTGTTCACGAAATTTACGATACACTAGGTAAATAAATTATGGGAATACATCAAAAAAGTGCAACGATTGATATTGCACAAGTCAAAGAACTATCAAAACTAGAAGGTGATTTTCTTGCTAAGAAAAAAGCACGTGATGCTGAATTGGCAAAAATCATCAAAGGTGAAGATGACCGTATTCTCTTGGTTATCGGTCCATGCTCGTCTGATAATGAAGATGCTGTACTTGAATACGCTCATCGTTTAGCGAAACTTCAAGAAGAAGTGAAAGATAAGATTTTCATTGTCATGCGTGTTTATACAGCAAAACCGCGTACAAATGGTGATGGTTATAAAGGGTTGATGCATCAGCCTGATACATCAAAACTTCCAGATTTGATTAATGGTGTTGCTGCGGTTCGTCATTTGCATTATCGAGTTATCACAGAAACTGGTTTGACAACTGCAGATGAGATGTTGTATCCTGATAACCTTACCTTGGTAGATGATTTGGTGTCATATCATGCTATTGGAGCTCGTTCGGTTGAAGACCAAGAACACCGCTTTGTTGCCTCTGGAATTGATGCCCCTGCAGGAATGAAAAATCCAACATCTGGTAATTTGAATGTGATGTTTAACGGTATTTATGCCGCACAAAACAAACAAAACTTCATCTACCATAATGCAGAAGTTGAAACAGATGGTAATCCATTGGCGCATGCTATTCTTCGTGGTGCACTAACTGAGCATGGCGAAAATATGCCAAACTACTATTATGATGACTTGTTGAAAGCAATTGCGCACTACGAAAAAATGGGACTTGAAAATCCATTTATCGTTGTGGACACAAATCATGATAATTCTGGTAAACAATATCTTGAACAAATCCGTATTGTCCGTCAAACATTGATTAATCGCGACTGGAGTGATAAAATTAACAAGTATGTACGTGGATTCATGATTGAATCTTACTTGGAAGATGGTCGCCAAGATACACCAGAGGTATTTGGAAAATCGATCACAGACCCATGTCTAGGATGGGATAAAACTGAAAAATTGATTCGTGAAATCCATGCAACCTTAAGTCATGATTCTTATGAGGAATTGCTATTCTAATTAATTGAATAACCTATGGGGCTGGGGATTTTTCTCAGCTCCTTAGTTTTGGAAATCATTAAGCAATTAAGCTGATAAGAGTTTTGATTTGGTTTAAAATCGTTTTTCACAAAGGAGACGTATGATTATTGGTCATGGCATTGACTTGCAAGAAATAGATGCAATCAAGCGAGCGTATGAGAAGAATAATAGATTTGCAAAGCGCGTGCTGACAGAAAAAGAATTTCAAGTTTTTTCAGGTTTTAAGGCTGAGAAAAGGCAAATGGAATTTTTGGCGGGACGTTGGGCTGCAAAAGAAGCTTTTGCTAAGGCAATGGGGACTGGAATTGGGACACTTGGTTTTCAAGATATTGAAATCTTGAATAACCAGCTAGGTGCGCCTGAGATTACCCAGTCACCTTTTACTGGTAAATGCTTTATCTCACTTTCTCATACGGGGAATCTTGTGCAAGCCAGTGTTATCTTAGAAGATGATGAGTAACAAATTTTTTGAAAAATGAAAAGTAGGATTAATCGAGAAATTTTTTACTAGCTTTGGAGGAGAAAAAATGATTTCAAGTTTACACCGACCAACAAAAGCCTTAATTGATTTAGGGGCTATTTGTGATAATATTGAGGCGGTTAAAGCTAATATTCCAGAAGGGAAAAAAGCTTTTGCGGTTGTTAAGGCTAATGCTTATGGACATGGTGCTAAAAAGGTTGCGCGAGCTGTGCACCACTTAGTTGACGGTTTTTGTGTATCAAATGTCGATGAAGCTCTCGAACTTCGTGAAGCAGGTATTGAAGAAACTATCTTAATCTTGGGTGTTATCATGCCTAATGAAGTTGCTTTAGCACGTGATTACGATATTACCTTAACTGTTGCTAGCCAAGAATGGCTTGATTTAGCAAATGAGCAAGACATCAGCCTTAAAGGGGTTAACGTTCATTTGAAAGTTGATTCTGGTATGGGACGTATTGGTGTACGTAGTCTTGAAGAAGCTGAAAGCTTAATGGCTAACTTGAAAAAATCTGGCGCTAATGTAGAAGGTATCTTCACTCACTTTGCTACAGCTGATGAAGCTGATGATACTAAATTTAATGAGCAATTGGCATTCTTTACAAATATTGTTAACAACTTGAGTGAAAAACCAGCCCTTGTTCATGCTAGTAACTCAGCGACAAGTATCTGGCACAGCGAAACAATCTTCAATATCGTTCGTCTTGGTATCGTGATGTACGGATTGAATCCAAGTGGAACAGATATTGCTCTTCCATATCCGATTAAACCAGCTCTTGGCTTGGAATCAGCGCTTGTTCACGTAAAGACAATCCCAGCTGGTGCGACTGTTGGTTACGGTGCAACTTACACTGCTCAAAAAGAAGAATATATTGCGACTGTTCCAATTGGTTATGCTGATGGATGGACTCGTGATTTGCAAGGTTTTTCAGTTCTTGTGAATGGACAATTTTGTGAAATCATTGGGCGCGTGTCAATGGACCAAATCACGATTCGTTTGCCAGAAAAATTCCCAATCGGTACTAAAGTAACTTTAATTGGTCAAGAAGGTGACAAGGTTATTTCAGCTACTGATTTAGCTCAAAAACGTGGTACTATCAATTATGAAGTACTTTGTCTTCTAAGTGACCGTATCCCACGTTTCTATTCAAAATAAGATAAAAAGGATTCTAGATTGTCGTGATTTTCTTACGGCGATTTAGAATCTATTTTTTGTTATAATAATAGCAAAGTGAGGTCTTATGAATTTACAATCATCAATTGAGGAATTGAAAGGCTTAGGTCCTAAGTCGGCAGAAAAATTCCATAAATTAGACATTTATACGATTGAGGATTTGCTACTTTATTATCCTTTTCGTTATGAAGATTTTAAGAGCAAGAGTGTTTTAGATTTAGTTGACGGGGAAAAAGCTGTTATTGTTGGAACAGTAGTAACACCAGCAAATGTTCAGTATTATGGTTATAAGCGTAATCGACTGTCTTTTAAAATCAAGCAAGGTGAAGCCGTTATTGCGGTATCTTTTTTCAATCAGCCTTATTTGGCAGATAAAGTTGAGCTTGGCAGTGATGTGGCGATTTTCGGAAAATGGGATGCTCTAAAATCCGTAGTGACTGGTATGAAGATTTTAGCGCAGGTTGAAGATGATATGCAGCCTGTTTACCGTGTGGCGCAGGGCATTTCGCAAAATGCTTTGATTAAAGCCATAAAATCTGCTTTTGCTCTTGGCGCACAAAATTGGTTGCCTGAGAATCTACCCCAAGTTTTCTTGGGTAAGTACCGTTTACTAGGGCGAGCAAGAGCAACTGAAGCCATGCATTTTCCAAAGGATTTAGCAGAATACAAGCAAGCCCTTCGTCGTATAAAGTTTGAAGAACTTTTTTATTTTCAGATGAATCTGCAAGCTTTGAAGGCAGATAATAAATCAGAAGCTAACGGTCTTATGATTGCATACGATGAGCAAAAAGTGGCTGATAAGATAGCGAGCTTGCCGTTTGATTTAACGAGTGGGCAAAAGCGCAGTCTTAGTGATATTTTATCTGATATGTGCTCTGGTGGCCATATGAACCGCCTTTTGCAAGGGGATGTTGGTTCTGGTAAGACGGTAGTTGCAAGTCTTGCCATGTATGCAGCCTACACGGCTGGTTTTCAATCAGCTTTAATGGTGCCAACAGAAATTTTGGCTGAACAACATTTCGAGAGTTTAACACAGTTTTTCCCTGATTTATCCATTGCTATCTTGACGTCAGGTATGAAGGCAGCTAATAAAAAAGTCGCTCTTGCTGCCATTGCGGCTGGTTCTGTGGATATGATTGTGGGAACACATGCGCTGATTCAAGATGCGGTGAGCTACCATCGTCTAGGACTTGTTATTACAGATGAGCAGCACCGATTCGGGGTCAATCAGCGTCGTATTTTCCGCGAAAAAGGTGAAAATCCTGATGTGCTTATGATGACAGCGACGCCTATTCCACGTACGCTTGCCATTACCGCTTTTGGTGAAATGGATGTTTCCATTATTGATGAATTGCCTGCAGGGCGAAAACCAATTATCACACGCTGGGTTAAGCATGAGCAGTTGGATATTGTCCTTGACTGGGTCAAAACAGAATTGCAAAAAGGTGCGCAAGCTTACGTCATTTCACCTTTGATTGAGGAATCTGAATCTCTGGATTTGAAAAATGCGATTGCATTGCATGAAGATTTGTCTGAGTATTTTGCAGGATGTGCCAACGTGGCTTTGATGCACGGACGCATGAAAAATGAAGAAAAAGAAGCTATCATGCAAGACTTTAAAGCTCAAAAGAGTCAGGTTCTGGTCTCAACGACAGTGATTGAAGTTGGGGTCAATGTGCCAAATGCAACTATTATGATTATCATGGATGCTGATCGTTTTGGACTTAGTCAGCTACACCAGCTGCGCGGACGTGTTGGGCGTGGTGACAAGCAATCTTATGCGATTTTGGTTGCTAATCCAAAGACTGAGACAGGAAAAAAACGCATGAAAATCATGACAGAAACCACAGATGGTTTTGTACTGGCTGAAGCTGATCTTAAAATGCGTGGCTCTGGTGAAATTTTTGGAACACGACAATCTGGAATTCCGGAATTTCAAGTAGCAGATATTGTGGAAGATTATAATATTTTAGAAGAAGCTAGACGAGTTGCTAGCCAGATCGTTTCAAATCCAAATTGGAGCCAAGAACCACAATGGCAAATCATCACTCAAAATCTCAAAGATAAAGGTAACTTTGATTAAGGTTTATGAAAGATTTCTACAAGGAAAGCTTAAGCTTTCCTTTTTATAATGGCTTTACCAAATGAAAGATGAGGTAAGCTTATGATAATAAACGTAACTTATAAGATGACATTTGCTAAAAAAATTGACGAGAAACCAGCTTACGGAAAGTAGGCTGATAAAAGAGGACTCTTTTTTGATAAATGCTATGGCAGTAAAATCCCTAAAAGACATAAGACCATGGTGATAATTTAGCTCAGTCGAAAGTGACTGGGCTTTTTTAGTGGCATTTGTTATGGAAAATCCTTGATTTTGGATAAAATTCTTAAAAATTACGCAAAAAATATCGTTTTTCGATAAAAAAGTATTGCAAAACGAAAAACTTGCAGTATACTAATTATATCGAAAAACAATAAAATGTTTTCGGAAAAGAATAATTTAATATCGCAAAACGGATTTAACAATTAAGCTCAACCACAAATCCAATAGGAAAACGTTTTTTAGGAGATTTATCATGAACACAAAAACTATCGAAAACATCGTCAAAACAGTCGCTAAGGTTGCTATCAATCTTACAAATATCGTTTTAGTCTTAACAATCCTTGCGGATTTGGTTTCACATGTTTATGGTTACGATACTAAATCCGTTGGACAATACGGTGTGATTGAATGGGCAATCGGAAAAGATACTAACACTTGGCTACTAACAGCACTGACAATCTTGACAAACAGTGCCATGATTTACGGATTGACAAAACTCAAACATTTTATTGCAAACTTCACTGTAAAAGCAGTACTAGCTGACAAAATATACCACTTTTTAAAACAAGCAAGCATCTACACATTCTTTGCATCATTTCTTCAAAATTTTTTATCAACATCAATGCACCAAGCTCAACTTATTTTTGATTTTTCAATTTGCGCTTATTTCTGCCTTGCTTTCTTACTTGTTAAATACCTACGTGGACGTCACGTGGCCTAACCCAAGAATTATCGTCATTTTACCAATTATCAATTAACTTTAAGAGGAGGTTTATCATGAACACAAAAACTATCGAAACTGCTGCTAAAACTATTGCCAAAATTGCTGTCAATATCACTATTGTGAGGCTTATTTTAATCATTTTTGCTGATTTTGCTTCACATTTTTACGGTTATGATAAAATGGCTCTCGGCCAATACGGTATGATTGAGTGGGCAATTAGCAAGAGCCAACATACTTGGGGTATTACATTTTTGACTTGTCTGGTAAATGGTGCCATTATTTACGGACTTACTAAATGAAAACTTTCCTTTCTGATTTGACAGTTGCTGATATTCTTTTAGACCGAGCTTATAGCTTTTTGAAAAAAGCAACTCTTTACACATTTGTGGTATCAGTTTTTCAAAACATCTTGACAAATGCTTCTAATACAAGTAATATGACAGTTGACTTTTCAGTTTGTGGCTCTTTAGCCCTTGCTGTTGTAATTAGTAAATGGCTTCGCACTCGTCGCTTAGCTTAACGGGAAAATAATTTTAAGGAGACAATCATAAAGAAAACAAACTGTAAAGCGTTGAAAGTTGCCAATGTTGTGATTAATATTGCAATCGTCTTAATCGTTTTATCTACAGTAGTTGCTATTTCTCTTTCGTTGACACAACCACATTTGAACTTGATGAATCAAGCTGGAAATGGTTTTTCATTTGATGTAAATATTCCAGAAAAGCTTTTGCATTCGCCATCATTTCTTAGTTTGTTTGCTGTTAATTCATGCCTTTGGATTGCGCTCCTTGTTTTTGTGAAAATGTTTTTCAAAAATATTATCGATAATAATATTTTTACTCCAGAAAATGTAAAATTGGCACGTTATGTTGAGTATAATTTTATTGCCCTTGCATTTTTAGATAGTTGGCTCCAAAGTTTGTGTTCTGGTTCATGAGTTTTATCTTTTGTTAACTGGGCTTATCTAGTAGCGGCATTTATTGTTTGGGTATTTTCAATGATTTTAAGAGAAGCTAATGTCATTGCTGAGGAAAATGAATTTACAATTTAGAGGTAGTCATATGATTCAAATTAATCTTGATGTTGAATTAGCAAAACGAAAAATGAAATCAGGTGAATTAGCTGAACGTATCGGTATTACAAATGCTAATCTCTCTATCCTAAAAACAGGTAAAGCAAAAGCGGTTCGTTTAACGACACTAGATGCGATTTGTCGTGAGTTAGGCTGTCAACCTGGTGATATTTTAGAATACATTCCTGATGAAGAGTAACAAAAAAGCTGAAGCAATTGCTTCAGCTTTTTAGCATTAATCAGATGATTACCCTTCAATATATTCTTTTAATTCTTGTCCTTTTAGCCCTGCATTTAAAGCGATGAGAAGTTTTAGGCGGGCTTTTTGGGCATTGAGTTCTTTGATGAACATAACCCCAGCGTTAGCGAGTTGAACGCCGCCTCCTTCGTAGGCGTAGACTGGTTCAGCAATTCCGTTAAAGCAACGTGAGACAAGAACAACAGGAACGCCTTGTTTGATGAGGTCGTAGATTTCTTCGGCAGCGCGTGGTGGCATATTCCCAGCTCCAAGCGCTTCGATGACCACACCTTGAACATTGCTTGGATTAAGGAAACTAATAATACCATCGCCACCCATACCAGTATAGGCTCTGATAATTGGAACGGTACCTGAAATATCTTGTAAATCAAAACGAACACGAGGTTCAGCTGTTCGGAAGAAGAGAATATCATGTTTCATGATGATGCCTAAGGGTCCATGGATTGGTGTTTTAAAGGTTGAAACGTTAGTAGTATGAGTTTTTGTCACGTATTTTGCGGCGTGAATTTCATCGTTCATAACCACTAAAACGCCTTTACCAATTGCTTTTTCGTGACTCGCAACACGAAGGGCGCTGAGGTAATTGTAAACACCGTCACTCCCTAGTTCATTTGATGAGCGCATAGCACCAGTAAGCACGATTGGAACGTTAGGAACTTCCATGGTATCAAGGAAATAAGCTGTTTCTTCAAGAGTATCTGTTCCGTGAGTGATAACCACACCGTCAAAGTTATCAGCTTCTTCTTTGATTTTTTGGTAAAGCTTTAACATGTGTCTTGGTGTGATGTGTGGACTCGGCACATTAAAAAAATCAAGTGCTGTCACTTGAATATCTTCAAGATTGACACCGACGTGATTCATCGGATTATCATTTTCTGGGCGGACATTACCGTCTTCGTCAGCATGCATTGAGATGGTTCCACCTGTGTGCAAGACAAGGATTTTTTTCATGACAATAAAACTTCCTTTTAAAAATGTGATATAATCTATTTTAACATAAAGAGGGAGGGCGAGAAACGGTTTGGCAATAAAAGCAGTATTTTTTGATATTGATGGGACACTTTTGAATGATCGTAAGAATGTGCAACAATCGACCTTGAAAGCTATTAATAGCTTGAAAAAACAAGGGATTTTTGTGGGAGTAGCAACAGGACGTGGGCCAGGTTTTGTGCAACCATATCTAGAAAATCTTGGTTTGGATTTTGCGATTTCTTATAATGGTCAGTACATTTTTACACGAGATCAGGTGCTTTATCATAATCAAATGGCTGTGTCGACAGTTTATCGTTTGATTCGTTATGCCAATGATCATCGCCGTGAAATCTCTCTGGGAACAGCTTCAGGTTTGGTAGGTTCTCGTATTATCAACATGGGGACAAGTCGTTTTGGTCAAGTTGTTAGCACACTTGTCCCGAAACGTTGGGCAAAAGCGGTGGAGCGCAGCTTTAAACACTTTATCCGACGTTTCAAACCACAAAATTTAAATGGGTTATTGGCGATTATGCGTCAACCGATTTATCAAGTGGTGTTTGTGGCAACTGAAGGTGAAACAGCTAATATTCAAAATGCTTTTCCTCATATTAAAGTCACACGTAGTAGCCCTTATTCAGCTGACTTGATTTCAAAAGGACAATCCAAAGTCAAAGGAATTGAGCGAGTCGGTGAGATGTTTGGCTTTAGCCTAGATGAGGTCATGGCCTTTGGTGATTCTGATAATGATATTGAAATGTTATCTGGTGTCGGCACTGGCGTTGCTATGGGAAATGCCAAAGAATCTGTAAAAGCTATCGCCACTTATACAACAGATACTAACAACAATGATGGTATTTCAAAAGCCTTAGCTCACTACGGTTTGATTCATGTTGAAGTTGGTGAACACTTTGATAGTCAAGATGACAACTTCAATAAAGTCAAAGATTTCCACCATCAAATGGACGGAGAAACTTGCGAGACACCACGGCTTTATGGTGTCGAAGAAGCTGATCATCGCTCAGACTTCAAGGTTGAAGAGATTGTCGAGTTCTTATATGCGACAAGTAAGGGAAATCCAGAAGCTTTCGAGCAGTCAGTGGCTAACTTGCACGAAGCTGTTGATAAAGCCGTGACTAAGATTAAAAGTAAAGAACACCCAGAAACACCTCTTGTTGGTCAGGTGGATGCTCTGACAGATTTGTTATACCTGACTTATGGTTCCTTTGTTTTAATGGGAGTTGACCCAAAACCTTTCTTTGATATTATTCATGAATCAAATATGGGAAAAATCTTCCCTGATGGTCAGGCACATTTTGACCCGACTACTCACAAGATTTTAAAACCAGATGATTGGGAAGAAAAATTTGCACCAGAACCAGCTATCAAACGTGAATTGGACCGACAAATTCATAAATCACTTAATCGTAAAAAAAGAAACCAAGCTAGTCGTTAGACCAACTTGGTTTTTTTCGTAATTATAGAATAGTTGATTAAAAATTATTATTAAAGAGAATTGATATTACTCAAGACTTAGAATGTTTTTTCGCTATCGCGAACAACTAGCAAATCGACTTTTGCATGACGCATGATGTATTCTGATGAAGAACCGATGAGAAGTCGTTCAAATGTGTTAAGACCAGTAGCCCCAACCATAATTAAATCAGCTCCTTCTTTGTCAGGAATATCACGTGCTAAGAGAGTCTTAGGATTACCAAATTCAATGACTTGTTTGACTTTAGTTAAACCTTTGTCGCGAGCTTGTTTTTCATAGTCATCTAACACTTCTTTTGCTTCTTGTTCAAGTTTTTCATAAACATAAGTGTCAAAAGTAGCAACACTTTGAAGTGCGCGTGTATCAATGACGTGTGTAAGTAGTAACTCTGCGCCGTTACGTAGTGCAACGTTTACCCCTTTTTCAAAAGCCAATTCTGATTCGTAAGAACCATCAATAGCAACTAGGATTTTTTCATAATGATGTGACATAAGCTGCCTCCTTAATTATGCTAGCAAGAGCGTAAAATCAAGCGAAAACATAGGACTGGTAAGAAATCTTGGTTTATCGAGAACTAAGGTTAGTTATCCGTCTGTTGTTAAAACGTAACAACATTTCGCATTCCAAACTTCCTGCCCATATCAATAATTTTAATAATCTAGACGGGATAAGATAAGGTAGCATTAAACGCTTACATTTACCTAAAGAAATATCCCTAAAATTATTATAACCTATTTGTCTTAAAAATGAAAGCGTTTAAGGAATTTTTCTGAATATTTTTGCTATAATGGTAAAAGTGAGGAAAAGTATGATTAAAGATATAAAATTGGTTTTAAAAGATTTGAATCAACACAAGTATATTTATGTCTTAAGAGCAAGTATTCTCCAGTTTTTAATGACGACAATTGGCGCTTATTTATTAGCTCTCCTTTTAAAAGTTGTTCTCATTAATTCAAATATTCCTGGAATGGCAACGGATAATCTCTTAAGTTTTTTAACCAATCCACTCACCTTAGGTCTCTTATTTGTGTATCTTTTGTTACTGGCTTTCTTGATTTATCTAGAATTCTCTTTATTAGTAGAAATCATCGAGTGTAAGGAAGCTAAGTTAGGAGTGGGACTTTTTTATTTTAAGGAAAGAAGCCGTCATTTTTTTAAATCTATTTCAGGTTGGCATTTTTTAGATTTTCTCTTCTATTTGATATTAACAATTCCTTTTATCGAATTTTTGGTGTCATCTGCTCTGTTAGAAAATCTATATATCCCTAATTTTATTTCTGGAGAGCTGACGAAGTCTACAAATGGGAAAATAATCTATTTTGGATTATATGCTATCTTTGCTTACCTCAATCTTCGTTTTATCTACGCTCTTCCTTTGGCAGTGACTAAAAAATACAATCGCTTTGCGGTTTCATTGAAGGAATCTTGGCAGTTGACTAAGGGTAGGAAAATCTTTCGAGTGTTAGGCTTTGGTCTTGTGGTTATAATCATTACAGCTATTATTAGCCTTTTAAGTGCTGCAGGAATTGGCTTAGCAGCTTTGGTTGATGGCAGTGAGAAGACTTTTTGGGTTGAGACGCTATTTTTATCTTTTGTTTGGGGTGTTCTTTTTGCAGGACGTTTGGTCTTCAAGTTAGCTTTTCTTTCCTATTTATTAAAAGGTTTTGACCCTAAAACTCCTCAAAAGCTGCCGATAAGAGAAAATAAAAAGCAACATCGCATGTTAGCTTTAACTGGACTTTTACTGCTTATTGGTGGTATTAATTTTACATACAACGCTTTGAAAGCTTCTGGTGACCCATCAAAAAATTTAGCGGTTATCGGACACAGAGGCATGCTTTCTCAGGGTGTTGAAAATTCTTTAGAGTCTTTAGAAGCATCTGCTAAGGCAGGAGCAAGTTATTCAGAATTAGATATTATCTTATCAAAAGATGGCCATTTTATTGTCAGTCATGATGATAATCTTAAACGTCTGACAGGGAAAAATATTACGATTTCTCAATCTCAAGCTAAAGATATCCTTGGTTTGAAAATAAAACAAAATGGTTATGAGTCACACTTGGTTTCTTTTGAAGACTATGTGGCTAAGGCGAAACAACTAGGTATTAAGTTGTTGGTGGAGTTAAAACCAACTGGAAATGAACCTGACAATTATGAGCAACTCTTTGTGGATAAAATGAAAGAGTTGCATGTTGACTCTTCTTATCTGGTTATGTCAGCTGACTTAAAAACCATTGAGAAGGTCAAAAAGCTTGATTCTACTATTCAGTCTGGTTACACCATTTCATTCCAACTGGGTGATTTTACAAGTCAAAAAGTAGATTTTTATGCAATTGAAGACTTCTCTTACAATGAACTTCTAGCGCGTAAAGCTCACCAAAATGGTAAGAAAATCTACGTCTGGATAATCAATTCTAGAGATGATATTGAAAGGTACTTAGAAACAAGTACTGACGGCATTATTACAGACTACCCAACTAGCGTTCGGAAAATTGAAAAAGAGCTGGCAGCTAATGACAGTTATCTTGATTATTTTTTGCGATTAACGAATCTTTCTTGGATTGAAAAATTATAAAGGAAAGTTTATAATGTTTGAAATGAGGTAAAATCTATGAAAATATTTGATAAATCTTCAAAGCTAGAACATGTTGCATACGATATTCGTGGGCCAATTCTTGATGAAGCCAATCGTATGATTGCTAACGGTGAGAAAATTCTTCGCCTTAATACCGGAAACCCAGCTGCCTTTGGTTTTCAAGCGCCAGATGAGGTTATCCGTGACTTGATTGCTCACGCTCGTAATAGTGAAGGGTATTCTGATAGTAAAGGGATTTTTTCTGCTCGTAAAGCTATCATGCAATACTGTCAGTTAAAAGGATTTCCACATGTGGATATCGATGATATTTATCTAGGAAATGGTGTCTCTGAGCTTATCTCAATATCACTTCAAGCCCTTCTTGATGATGGTGATGAAGTCTTGGTGCCAATGCCTGATTACCCATTGTGGACAGCTTGTGTCAGCCTTGCTGGGGGAAATGCCGTGCATTACCTTTGTGATGAACAAGCTAATTGGTATCCTGATATTGATGACATCAAATCCAAAATCACATCAAATACCAAAGCTATTGTTATCATTAATCCAAATAACCCAACAGGTGCTTTGTATCCCGATGACCTTTTGAAAGAAATCGTGGAAATTGCTCGTCAAAATGACTTGATCATTTTTGCAGATGAAATCTATGACCGTTTGGTTATGGATGGCAAAAAACATACTGCCATTGCTAGCTTAGCACCTGATGTTTTCTGTGTGTCAATGAATGGTTTATCAAAATCACACCGAATCTGTGGTTTCCGTGTTGGATGGATGGTCCTATCAGGTCCAAAACAAAATGTTAAAGGATACATTGAAGGGCTTAATATGTTAGCCAATATGCGTCTTTGCGCAAACGTCTTAGGACAAAATGTTGTTCAGACTTCTCTAGGTGGTTATCAATCAGTCGATGAACTTTTGATTCCTGGTGGTCGTATTTATGAACAACGTAACTTCATCTATAAGGCAGTAAATGAAGTGCCTGGTTTGTCTGCAGTGAAACCGGAAGCAGGACTTTACATTTTCCCTAAAATCGACCGTAATATGTATCAAATTGATGACGATGAACAGTTCTGTTTAGAACTGCTAAAACAAGAAAAAGTCATGTTGGTTCCAGGTAAAGGTTTCAACTGGAATGAACCTGACCACTTCCGAATTGTCTATTTGCCACGTGTTGAAGAATTAGCTGAGGTTCAAGAGAAGCTAACACGCGTTCTTAGTCAGTACAAACGTTAAGGATTAATTCATTAGAATGATATCACTTTTTTTAGCTTGATAAGGCTTTAAAAGCGAACGTTCTAATGAATTTTATTAATTAAATTCAGGTTAAAAAGTATTCGCTTATAAAAATGTCAGAAGATACAGAAATTTTCTGATAATTGTTTGCAAAATAAGGGTTCCTTTGATATAATTGTAACGCAAATAACGCAAAGGAAGTAGAAAATGCCGAATTTATTAGAAAAAACACGTAAGATTACATCAATTTTGCAACGCTCTGTTGATAGCCTAGATACTGAATTGCCATATAACACAATGGCTGCTCAACTTGCTGACATTATTGATTGTAACTCTTGCATTATCAACGGGGGAGGAACCCTTCTTGGTTATGCAATGAAATACAAAACTAATACTGACCGTGTTGAGGAATTCTTTCAAGCAAAACAATTCCCAGAAAGTTACGTAAAAGCAGCTAGTCGTGTTTACGATACTGAAGCTAACTTGTCTGTAGATAATGATTTGACAATTTTCCCAGTTGAATCAAAAGATATCTATCCTGATGGATTGACAACAATCGCCCCAATCTATGGTGGTGGTATGCGCCTTGGTTCTCTTATCATTTGGCGTAACGATGAAGAATTTTCAGAAGACGATTTAATCCTTGTTGAAATCGCCTCTACAGTAGTTGGTATTCAATTGCTTAATCTTCAAACTGAAAATCTTGAAGAAACAATCCGTAAACAAACAGCCGTTAACATGGCTATCAACACACTTTCATATTCAGAAATGAAAGCTGTATCTGCTATTTTGGGTGAATTGGACGGGACTGAAGGTCGCTTGACTGCATCAGTTATCGCTGACCGTATCGGTATCACACGTTCAGTTATCGTTAATGCCCTTCGTAAATTGGAATCAGCAGGTATCATCGAAAGCCGTTCATTGGGTATGAAAGGTACATACCTTAAAGTCATCAATGAAGGTATCTTTGACAAATTAAAGGAATATAATTAATGGCAAAAGCTCTTATTTCAATTGATTATACCTACGATTTTGTAGCTGACGATGGTAAATTGACTGCTGGAAAACCAGCGCAAGCTATTGAAGATGATATTGTCCGAGTAACTAAAGAAGCGTATGAAGCTGGAGACTATATCTTCTTTGCCATTGATGCTCATGATGAAGGTGATGATTTTCATCCAGAAGCAAAATTGTTCCCACCGCATAATATCAAGGGAACAAGTGGACGTGATTTGTATGGTAAACTAGCCGACTTGTATGAAACAATCCAGTCAGATCAACGTGTCTTTTGGATGGATAAGCGTCATTATTCTGCTTTTTCAGGGACTGATTTAGATATTCGACTACGTGAACGTCGTGTCACAACGGTTGGTCTGACAGGTGTTCTAACGGATATTTGTGTTTTACACACAGCTATCGATGCTTATAATCTTGGGTATGATATTGAGATTCCTGCTGCGGCAGTAGCAAGCTTAACACAAGAAAATCATCAATTTGCTTTAAATCATTTCAAAAATGTTTTAGGTGCAAAGATTATTTAAGTTGAAAGAAGTGGATAACCACTTCTTTTTTTGCTTTAGAAGAAAAGTGTGAAAAATTCTCTGGAAAGAGCTTTCTCCCTTTCTTTTACATGTTAAAGAAAAGTAAAATGTGGTATAATTTTAGGGACTATGTTGTAAATTTGGTTTACGATTTAATTTAATCAAGGAGAGATAGAGATGAAAATTTCTGAAGAAGAAGTACGTCATGTAGCAAATCTGTCAAAATTGTCATTTTCTGAAGAAGAAACAACAGAATTTGCGACAACTTTGTCTAAGATTGTCGATATGGTAGAACTTTTGAACGAAGTTGATACAGAGGGTGTCCCTGTGACAACGACAATGGCAGATCGTAAGACTGTTATGCGCGAAGACGTGGCAGTAGCTGGTGACGATCGCGATGAGCTCTTTAAAAACGTGCCTCAATCTGAAAATTACTATATTAAAGTTCCTGCTATCTTAGAAGACGGAGGAGATGCATAATGTCATTTAATACAAAATCAATTGATGAGTTGCACAATCTTCTTGTCAATAAAGAAATCTCAGCAGTTGAATTAACAAAAGCAACACTTGAAGATATTAAAGAACGTGAAGCAGCTGTTGATTCATTCATCACTGTTTCTGAAGAAGCTGCGCTTGCACAAGCAAAAGCTATCGATGAAAAAGGTATCGACGCTGATAATGTGATGTCAGGTATTCCTTTAGCTGTTAAAGATAACATTTCAACACGTGGTATCTTGACAACTGCAGCATCTAAAATGCTTTATAACTACGAACCAATTTTTGATGCGACTGCTGTTGAAAAACTTTACGGCAAAGATATGGTGGTTATCGGTAAAACAAACATGGACGAATTTGCCATGGGTGGTTCAACTGAAACATCATACTTCAAGAAAACTAAAAATGCTTGGGACCAAACTAAAGTTCCTGGTGGATCATCTGGTGGTTCTGCAACTGCAGTAGCGTCAGGTCAAGTTCGTTTATCACTTGGTTCAGATACTGGTGGTTCTATTCGCCAACCTGCAGCCTTCAATGGTGTTGTTGGTTTGAAACCAACTTACGGACGTGTTTCACGTTTTGGTTTGATTGCATTTGGTAGCTCACTTGACCAAATTGGTCCATTTGCCCAAACTGTTAAAGAAAATGCGCAATTGTTGAACGTTATTACTGGTCATGATGCTAAAGATGCGACGTCATCTAACCGTGAAGTTCCTGATTTTACTGGTAAAATCGGTCAAGATATTAAAGGTATGAAGATTGCCCTTCCAAAAGAATATCTTGGTGAAGGTATTGACCCGGAAGTTAAAGAAACAATTCTAAACGCTGTTAAACACTTTGAAAAACTTGGTGCTACTGTTGAAGAAGTTAGTCTTCCACACAGTAAATACGGCGTAGCCGTTTACTATATCATCGCATCATCAGAAGCTTCTTCAAACTTGCAACGTTTCGATGGTATTCGTTATGGTTACCGCACTGAAAATTACAACAACCTTGAAGACATCTACGTGAACACTCGTAGTGAAGGATTTGGCGATGAAGTGAAACGTCGTATCATGCTTGGTACATTTAGCTTGTCATCAGGTTACTATGATGCTTACTTCAAAAAAGCTGGTCAAGTTCGTACATTGATTATTCGTGACTTCGAAAAAATCTTTGCTGACTACGATCTTATCTTAGGTCCAACAGCTCCAAGCGTAGCCTTTGGTTTAGATACTCTTAACCACGATCCTGTTTCTATGTATTTGGCTGATATTTTGACAATTCCTGTTAACTTGGCTGGTCTTCCAGGTATTTCAATTCCTGCTGGATTTGCTCAAGGTCTTCCGGTTGGTATGCAATTGATTGGTCCTAAATACAGTGAAGAAACAATCTATCAAGCAGCCGCTGCTTTTGAAGCAACAACTGATTATCATAAACAACAACCCGTTATTTTTGGAGGTGACAAATAATGAACTTTGAAACAGTCATCGGACTTGAAGTCCACGTTGAGTTAAATACTAATTCAAAGATTTTTTCACCGACATCAACACATTTTGGTAACGACCAAAATACCAATACAAACGTTATCGACTGGTCTTTCCCAGGTGTTCTTCCTGTTATGAATAAAGGTGTTATTGATGCTGGTATTAAAGCAGCACTAGCCCTTAACATGGACATTCACCAAAACATGCACTTTGACCGTAAAAACTATTTCTATCCTGATAATCCAAAAGCTTACCAAATTTCACAATTTGATGAACCAATTGGATACAATGGTTGGATTGAAATTGAACTTGAAGATGGTTCAGCTAAGAAAATCCGTATCGAACGTGCCCACTTGGAAGAAGATGCTGGTAAAAACACTCACGGTACTGATGGTTACTCATATGTTGATCTTAACCGTCAAGGTGTGCCACTTATCGAAATCGTATCTGAAGCTGATATGCGTTCACCAGAAGAAGCTTACGCTTACCTAACTGCTCTTAAAGAAGTTATCCAATACACTGGTATTTCTGATGTTAAGATGGAAGAAGGTTCTATGCGTGTGGATGCCAACATTTCTCTTCGTCCTTATGGTCAAGAAGAATTTGGTACAAAAGCTGAGTTGAAAAACTTGAACTCATTTAGCAATGTACGTAAAGGACTTATCTACGAGCAAAAACGTCAAGCGCAAGTACTTCGCTCAGGTGGTCAAATTCAACAAGAAACTCGTCGTTACGATGAATCAACTGGTGAAACAATCTTGATGCGTGTCAAAGAAGGTGCATCAGATTACCGCTACTTCCCAGAACCAGACTTACCACTTTATGAAGTGTCTGATGAATGGATTGAAGAAATGCGTCAAACTCTTCCAGAGTTTCCAAAAGAACGTCGTGCTAAATACATTAATGAATTTGGTTTGACAGCTTATGATGCTGCCCAATTGACTGCAACAAAAGCAACTTCTGATTTCTTTGAAAGTGCAGTAGCTCTTGGTGGTGATGCCAAACACGTTTCTAACTGGTTGCAAGGTGAAGTGGCTCAATTCCTTAACAGTGAAAACAAAACACTTTCTGAAATCTTGTTAACACCAGAAAACCTTGTTGAAATGCTTGCTATCATCGCTGATGGTACCATTTCATCAAAAATTGCCAAGAAGGTATTTGTTCACTTGGCTAAAAATGGTGGTTCTGCGCGTGAATACGTTGAAAAAGCTGGTTTGGTTCAAATTTCTGATCCTGCAGTGCTTATTCCAATTATCCATCAAATCTTTGAGGACAATGAAGCTGCCGTTGCTGACTTCAAGTCAGGTAAACGTAATGCTGATAAAGCCTTCACTGGATTCTTGATGAAAGCCACAAAAGGTAAAGCAAACCCACAAGTTGCTCTTACATTGTTGGCCCAAGAGTTGGCAAAATTAAAAGAAGACTAAGATAACTAAGAAATCATCCTTCGGGGTGATTTTTTTAGTTAGTAAATGGTCAGATGTTGGTCAAAAGCTCAGCAAGTGCTGTTTTTTTATAATGCACAAAACTGATAGAATTTTTAGAAAGATTACTTTACAAAAAGTGTGAGAATGGGTGTGTTTTCTAGCTGCTAAATGTGTTATACTTGGAGCTGAATTTTATTTGGTAAGGTAGATGGAGTTAAGATGAATAAGATGTTTAAGGGGACTATTATGGTTCTTGTTGCAGGGATATTCTGGGGGATTTCTGGGGTTTCTGGGCAATATTTGATGGCTCATGGAATGAATGTCGATTTATTGTCTTGCGTGCGTTTAATTACTGCTGGTGTGATAATGACGACTATTGCAGCACTCAATCAGTGTGAGACGTTTTTGAAGGCTGTGACGTCATTAAAAGTGCTTGGTGGTATTGCCCTATTTTCTTTGATTGGGCTTGTGCTAAATCAGTACGCTTATCTAAGAGCAATCGAAAGTACCAATGCTGGAACAGCAACGGTTATACAGTATATGGCACCGATTCTTGTTTTGGGGTATGTTTCGATTAGGAAAAAGCAACTACCACGAGGAAGTGAAGTTCTGGCGATTATCTTAGCAATTTTGGGGACATATATTATTGCAACACACGGACGTCTAGATGGCTTAGCTATCACGCCAGTAGGTTTTGCTTGGGGATTATTTTCTGCGGTAACCTATTCGTTTTATATTATTTTGCCGGCGAAATTAATTCGTGAGTATGGTAGCTTTACGGTGATTGGTCTTGGCATGATTATGGGTGGCGTTGCTTTTCCAATTTTGGTAAAACCATGGCAATACACTTTAGTACTAAATCCAGGAAATTTGCTAGGATTGTTTGGCATCATCATTGTCGGGACAGTTTTTGCTTATAGCTTATTTTTAAAAGGAATAGCTATTGTCGGTGCAGTCAAGGGAAGTCTACTTGCAGCCATCGAGCCAGTTTCATCTGTCTTTTTCTCAGTAACAGTTATGCATGAAATTTTTTACCCGATGGATTTTCTTGGAATGATTTTCATTATTGCAGCAGTTATTTTGATTTCGCTACGTGATTTGATTGTGGTGAATAAACAAATACATCAATAATGATTTAGAAGTTATGGTTGCTTAGGTGCAGTCATAACTTTTTTAGTATTCGTGTAATAAAGAATTTTTAGAAAGATTATTTTATAAAAATATGGTGTTAGAGTCATGACGTCTTTTTGGTAAATGTGTTATACTGGTACTCGCACATTATTGGAGAAGGTGATTAATAACATGAATAAAAATCTTAAAGGAAGCATCATGGTATTCATCGCAGGGATTGCTTGGGGACTTTCTGGGGTCTGTGGGCAATTTTTGATGTCTCGTGGAATGAATGTTAGTCAGTTAATTAGCATGCGTTTGCTGATATCTGGAACTGTGTTGACAGCCATTGCTGCTACAAAATATAGAGAGAACTTGGTGAAAGTCTTGCGTTCAAAAGGAGCGCTTGTAGGAATTTTGCTTTTTGCAGTTCTCGGTTTTTTGATGAACCAGTATTCTTACTTAGTGGCAATTGATTATACCAATGCAGGAACAGCGACGGTTTTACAATACATGTCACCGATTGTTGTTTTGTTTTTTGTCGCATTAAAAGAAAGACGAATTCCAGAAATCAATGAGTTTTTAGCCATTTTCTTTGCTGTACTAGGAACTTTTATCATTGTGACACACGGTCGTCTAGATGGTTTAGCGATTACTCCTAAAGGACTTGTCTTTGGTCTACTTTCTGCTGTCACAGCAGCTTTTTGTGTTGTTTTGCCAGCAAAATATGTCCGTGAATATGGTAGTTTCCCAGTCATTGGACTTGGGATGCTCATGGGTGGGACAATTTCATTTTTTACAACTCAGGCTTGGCAATACCCACTTGTTTTAAATCAAGGAAACTTGATTGGACTCTTTGGTATCATTGGTATCGGGACAATTCTTAACTACAGTTTATTCTTTATGGGAATAGCAATTATTGGTTCTGTCAAAGGAAGTTTGATGGCGGCAGTTGAGCCGATTTCATCTGTTGTGTTCACAGTTATCCTGATGCAGGATATCTTTTACCCAATGGATTTTCTTGGAATGTTACTGATTATCGTTGCTGTGCTTCTCATCTCACTAAGAGATTTAATAGCATTACGCAGACGATTACGATAATACTTAAAAACATGGCGATAGTTATTTGCCGTGTTTTTTTGTTTTCAATCTTGACAATGATTAGTGATGTTTTTATAATATATATTGCTAGCTCGCTAAATGTTAGGTAGCTAACAAAAATAAAGGAGGATTGCGATGGAAAAAAATATTGGGCGCATGGTTAAAATAGCAAGTAATCAGTTAAGCCGTGAGTTTGATAAGTTTGCTAAACCTTATGACTTAACGGGAACACAAATGTCGATTATTGATTTTTTGAGCCATGATTGGAAAGAAGAATATTTTCAACAAGATATTGAAAAAGAGTTTAATATTCAACGTTCAACAACGACAGTACTTTTGCAACGAATGGAGAAAAAGGGGTTAATTTATCGCCAATCTTCCAAAAAAGATGCTAGGAAAAAGTCGGTACATTTAACTGAAAAAGCATTGGCTTTAGTTGATGCTTGCCAAGATTATTTTGTGAGTAAAAATGCTGAGCTAGAAAATCAGTTTACAGAAGAAGAAATCGCTATTTTTGAAAAAATTTTGCACTATTATATCAAAGAAAAATAAGGGGGAAATATGTCGGAAGAAAAAATTTCAGCAAAAGTTATTAGGGCTATTGTTGGTGCAGGAATGTTGTCATTTTGCGGTGTCGTAGTTGAGACTGCCATGAATATTACCTTTCCGACTTTGATGAAAGAATTTAATATTAACACATCAACGGTTCAATGGATGACGACAATCTACCTTTTGGTAGTGGCGTCAGTAGTACCTTTGTCAGCTTACTTAAAACGTTCATTTAAGACAAAATCAGTCTTTTTAGCAGCCAACTTGTTGTTTATTTTGGGTGTTCTAATCGATGCTATTGCGCCAAGTTTTGCTTTACTTTTGGTTGGACGTGTCATCCAAGGGATTGGAGTCGGAATTGCGCTTCCTTTGATGTTTAATATTATTTTGGATCAAGTTCCAATGAGTAAAATCGGTACGATGATGGGTGTTGGCACTTTGATTACTGCAGTTGCACCAGCGATTGGTCCAACATTTGGTGGATTTGTTTCATCGCATTTTGGATGGCGTTTTGTCTTTGTCTTGCTTACCCCGCTTTTGTTAATCTCTTTAATTTTAGGGGTAACATCTATTGAACAAAAAAATAAAGTGGCGCGTGAAAGTTTGGATTTAATTAGCGTTATAGCTATTCTTTGCTTATTTGTTGGGTTGATTTTAGGAATTAATAATTTGGCTGAATATGATTTCTTTAGTGTGCCTGTTTTAGGAGGATTGGTAGTTGGAATTGCTGGTCTTCTTGTCTTGGTAAAACGTTCTTCACATCTAGAACAGCCAATTGTTAACTTATCTATTCTTAAAAATGGTAAATTTGCTGGACATGTCATTGCTTTCTTCCTGTTTCAAATTGTCAATCTAGGAATGTCCTTTATTATCCCGAATTACATTCAGCTAGTAAATCATTCAAGTTCAACTGTCGCAGGTCTTTTAGTCTTTCCAGGAGCAATTATTGGTGCCTGCTTTGCACCATTTAGCGGCAGAATTTTAGACCGTTTAGGTGCTAAAAAGCCAATTATTTTTGGGGTTAGTTTACTTGCCTTTGCTCTTTGTCTCTTTAGTATTTTGGCCTTGCATTTACCGAATACTTGGTTAACTGTTATCTATATTCTATCAATGGCAGGTACTGGAATTGCCTTTGGTAATATTATGACAAATGGTCAAAAACAAGTAACTTCAGACAAACGAGCAGATGCCAATGCTATCTTTAATACTTTGCAACAATTTGCTGGTGCAGTTGGAACGACCGTTGCATCTTTGGTTGTTGCGCTCAGTCAATCAAACACAAGTATCAGCTATTCAGAAGCAACGGCTAGAGGGTCACGAAATGCCTTTATCATTTTGCTTGTCTTAGCTGTTATTGAATTGATTATCTTATTTAGAGTTGTTGATGGTAAAGAAAAAGAAGCTTAGATGTTATCAAATATGAGGTTGAGCGGGTTCGTCTCACCTCTTTTTTTGACAGATTTTGAGAAAGTCATTGACAAGCTTTATTGCGATATTTATAATGAAATTTGTTAAAAATGGAGGAAAATGATTATGAAAAGTATCGGAAAAGCTTTAGGAAAAGAAATTGCTAGGATCGTAGTGATTCTTGTTGTTATTGCTACTGTTGTTTTTTATTTGAAAGGTAACAATTGGTTTAAAAAAATCTTTGACGGTGATACAGAGGATAAATACGAATTTGTTGTTAAACGTTTTTCAAAGAGACATGAATTACTTGTGGCTGAGGCAGCAGCAGAGACTACGCAAACTCAAAGTTTTAATTCAAATACAACAAAAGATTGGCCAGATTGGACAAAGACAATTGCTGATTTGATTGTTAGTCGTAAACTGGAAGTGAAAATTCCTGTAAAAACAGAATTCAAGTTGGAGTTAACTGATATTTCACAAAATGATATTGAAATCAAGGACAATGTCTTAACTTTCAAAAATCCTTTAACTGTAAAAGTTGATTCACAAAAAGAGGGTGGCCTTGAAATTTTGTCTTCTTCATCTGGAATTGTTGATAAAACAGTTGATGTTGTTACTTCGAATAAAAAAGCAATGGAATTTTTAGATGAAAAAAGCCAAAATGCTATTTATAAAACAAGTAACAATGTTATGGCACAGGAAAAATATCAAAAGAAAGTAGCAAAATACGCTAGTCAAGATTTAGAAAAATTACTTAATCTCAAATCTGACGATAAAATCAGTGTTAAAATCAATGTTTCAGATTTAAAATTTGAAAATATTGACCCTAAAGAATAAGAAAATTTTAAAAGAGCTTGAGGAAAACTTTCCTTGGGTTCTTTTTTTATTAAATTTCCTTATGTGGGAATGGTTTTCAATTCGCCATATTTTGGCAAATATGTTAAAATAAATAGTAAAATATATTTTTTTGGAGAGTAATTTGAGTATAGACGATTATAGGCCGACCTTTGTGGTTGAGGCAGTTTATGATTTAAGAGCAGATGATTTGTTGCGACATGGGATTCATGCCGTTTTAGTAGATTTGGATAATACTTTGATTGCATGGAATAACCCAGATGGCACACCAGAAGTTCGTGCGTGGTTGGATGAAATGACTATGGCGGATATTTCGGTGGTTGTCGTATCAAATAACAGCCATTCGCGTGTGGATCGTGCGGTATCACGCTTTGGTGTGGACTTTGTTAGCCGTTCAATGAAACCTTTCACACGTGGTATTAATAAAGCCATCAAGCGTTATGGATTTGACCGTGATGAAGTTATCATGGTTGGTGACCAATTGATGACAGATATTCGTGCGGCTCACCGTGCTGATATTCAGTCTGTTTTGGTAAAACCTTTGGTTAAATCTGATGCTTGGAATACTAGAATTAATCGCTGGCGTGAACGTCGTGTTTGGGCTAAACTTGAAGAAAAATACGGAAAAATCCAATATCAAAAAGGAATTTAATGGAAGAATTAGTATGTATTGGCTGCGGAGCCAAAATTCAAACAGAAGATAAAGAACAAGCAGGATACACACCGAAAGCTGCTCTTGAAAAGGGCTTAGAGACTGGAGAATTGTATTGTCAAAGATGTTTTAGACTACGTCACTACAATGAAATCACTGATGTGCACATTACTGATGATGAATTTTTAAAACTTCTTCACGAAGTTGGGGATAGTGATGCTCTTGTGGTTAACGTTGTGGATATCTTTGATTTTAATGGGTCAGTTATCCCAGGTTTGTCACGTTTTGTATCAGGCAATGATGTTCTTCTTGTCGGAAATAAAAAAGATATTTTGCCAAAATCTGTTAAGACAGGTAAAGTCACTCAATGGTTGACTGAACGTGCACATGAAGAAGGACTTCGTCCTGTTGATGTTATCTTGACAAGTGCCCAAAACCATCAAGCCATCAAAGACTTGATTGAAAAGATTGAAAAATTGCGCAAAGGTCGTGATGTTTACGTCGTTGGTGTTACAAACGTTGGTAAATCAACACTTATCAATGCAATCATCAAAGAAATCACAGGTGAAAAGGACATTATCACAACGTCTCGTTTCCCTGGAACAACGCTTGATAAAATTGAAATTCCACTTGATGATGGGTCTTACATTTTTGACACACCAGGTATCATTCACCGTCACCAAATGGCGCACTACCTTGGCGATAAGAATCTAAAATACATCAGCCCGAAAAAAGAAATCAAACCAAAAACTTACCAACTTAATCCAGAACAAACTTTGTTCTTGGCTGGTTTGGGTCGATTTGATTTTATCTCAGGAGATAAACAAGGTTTCACAGCTTATTTTGATAATAATTTGAAATTACACCGTACTAAATTAGCTGGTGCTGATGTCTTTTACGACAAACACGTTGGTAGTCTTTTGACACCACCAAGTGATAAAGAATTGGCTGAGTTTCCAAAATTGGTCCGTCATGAATTTACCATCAAAGATAAAATGGATGTGGTTTATTCAGGACTTGGTTGGATTCGTATTAAAGCCTCACAAGCTAATCCGGTGAAGATTGCAGCTTGGGCACCAGAAGGTGTAGCTGTTCTTCTTCGTAAAGCATTGATTTAAAGAAAATAAAAAGAAAGGAAGTTCAAGTCAATTTTACTTGATTTGAGCTTGGGCTAGCAATCAGATGACTATCTAGTGACATCTGCTTTTGAGAATGCCCTCAGAGTTATAGATATGTTAACATCAAAACAACGTGCTTTTTTGAAATCACAAGCACACTCAATGAAACCAATTGTACAAATTGGGAAAAACGGTCTTAACGACCAAATTAAAACAAGCGTCCGCAGTGCATTGGATGCGCGTGAATTAATTAAGGTCACTCTTCTTCAAAATACTGATGAAGACATCCATGAAGTGGCTGAAATCTTAGAAGATGAGATTGGTTGCGATACTGTCCTTAAAATCGGACGTATCATCATTCTTTACAAAGAATCATCTAAAAAACAAAACCGTAAAATCTCACCAAAAGTAAAAGAATTGAATAAATAGTCTGTTTTTAACGGGCAATGTAGTTGAATGATCTTGGTAGGTAATACCTAGCTCGGAGGTAGTCATATGGCATTAGAATTAGTTACTCCATTTACCAAAGTGGAACTGGAGAAAAAAGAAAAAGATAAAAATCGTAAGCAAATTGGTATTTTAGGCGGAAATTTTAACCCTGTCCACAATGCTCATCTCGTGGTTGCTGACCAAGTCCGCCAACAATTGTGTTTGGACAAAGTTCTTCTTATGCCCGAATATGCCCCACCACATCTTGATAAAAAAGAAACGATTGATGAAAAACACCGCTTGAGAATGCTTGAGTTAGCTATTGAGGGTGTTGAAGGTCTGGATATTGAGACAATCGAATTAGAACGTAAAGGTATCAGCTACACTTACGATACTATGAAACTTTTAATTGAAGAAAATCCAGACGTGGATTACTATTTCATTATCGGTGCTGATATGGTTGATTACCTTCCAAAATGGTATAAGATTGATGAATTGATCAAAATGGTTCAATTCGTTGGTGTGCAACGTCCTAAATACAAGGCAGGAACATCATATCCTGTCATTTGGGTAGATGTGCCAATGATGGATATTTCATCAAGCTTGATTCGTCATCACTTTGAAACTGGATGCCGACCAAACTTTTTGACACCACCAGCTGTTATCGACTACATTGAGAAAGAAGGTCTTTATCGTGACCTATGAGACATACACAGCGGGAATCGAACGTGCTGAACTTTTGGAAAAAGTTGCATCAGCCATGAGCGAGAAACGTTTTAAACACGTCCTTGGTGTGGAAAAATCAGCGATTGAACTAGCCGAGCGTTATGGTTATGATACGGAAAAAGCTGGACTGGCTGGATTAATCCACGATTATGCCAAAGAGATTTCAGACCAAGAATTTTTAGACTTGATTGATAAGTATAATCTTGACCCAGAACTCAAAAAATGGGGCAACAATGTCTGGCATGGCATGGTTGGTATTTACAAGATTCAAGAAGACTTGGGTGTGACAGATAAGGAAATCTTGCGCAGCATTGAGACGCACACTGTTGGCTCTGGAGCCATGTCATTACTTGATAAGATTATCTATGTTGCTGATTATATCGAGCCAGGTCGCCGTTTTCCATTAGTGGAAGAAGCGCGTGTGGTTGCCAAAGAATCGTTAGATAAGGCAGTGGCTTATGAAACGGTTCATACCGTTGAGCACCTTGCACACCAAGCCTTTCCAATCTTCCCACAAACCATTGAAACTTATAATGCGTATGTTGGGTTTATGAAAGATGACAAATGAAAACAGCTCTGTTAGTGATTGATATTCAAACAGCCTTGATAGAGGCTAAACCGTATGCAGTTGATAACTGCTTGTCTGTCTGGCAAAAAGCAATCGCCACTTGTCGTGAGAAAAACATTGAGGTGATTTACGTCCGCCACAATGACGATGAACTACTAACAGGAAGTCATGGGTGGAAAATTTACGAAGCTATTGCTCCAGAAGTTGACAAGAAAATTTTTGATAAGCATTATAATAGTGCTTTTAAAGAAACTCATTTACAGACTTATCTGGATAGCCAAGCTATTGAGCGGCTGATTATTATTGGCATGGCAACGAATTATTGCATTGATACGACTGTTAAGGTGGCGTTTGAGTTTGGCTATGATTTGGCAGTTATTAAAAATGGCACGACTACCTTTGCTGAAAGAGAAATTACAGCAGAACAATTAATACAGCATTATGAAAGCACTTGGAATGGACGTTTTGCCCAAGTGGCTGATTTAGAAGAAATTTTAAAAGAGGATTAAATGGATAAAAAAGAATTACTAGAATTGGTTGTGAAAGCAGCTGATGAGAAACGTGCAGAAGATATGGTCATTTTGGACCTTTACGGGTTGACTAGTGTGACTGATTATTTTGTAGTTGTGAGTGCTATGAACACTCGTCAATTGGATGCTATTGCTGAAAATATCCGTGAAAAAGTTAAAGAAGCAGGTGGAGATGCTAGTCACGCTGAAGGTGATAGCCGTACTGGTTGGATACTTCTTGACCTTAACGATGTTGTTGTTCACATCTTCTCAGAAGACGAACGCGAACACTACAACATTGAAAAATTGTGGCACGAAGCACCTATGGTTGACGTGTCAGAATACCTTGCTTAAGGATAATCTTGCCTTGCCGTTTGGCAAGGTTTTTGAAACTTGAAGAGAAACGAAAATGAACAAAAACTACGAAAAATTTGCTGCTGTTTATGATGCCATCATGGACGACAGCCTTTATGACAAGTGGACAGACTTTTCGCTCCGCCATTTTCCAACAGATAAGAAAAAGCTCTTGGAATTAGCCTGCGGAACAGGGATTCAGTCAGTACGTTTTGCTAAAGCTGGCTTTGACGTGACAGGGCTTGATTTGAGTGAGGATATGCTTGAAATCGCAAGAAAACGTGCAAAAGCAGTTAGCGAAGCTATCGAGTTCAAACAAGGTAATATGCTCGATTTGTCGCAAGCAGGAAAATACGATTTGGTGACCTGTTATTCAGATTCTATCTGTTATATGGCTGATGAAGTTGAGGTTGGTGATGTCTTTAAACAAGTTTACGACTGTTTGAATGAGGACGGAGTATTCATCTTTGACGTGCACTCAACTTACCAAACTGACACCGTTTTTCCTGGTTATTCTTACCATGAAAATGCAGAAAAATTTGCCATGGTTTGGGATACCTATGCTGATGAGGCACCACATTCTGTTGTGCATGAATTGACTTTCTTTCTGCAAGACGAGGATGGACGCTTCACACGCTATGACGAAGTCCATGAAGAACGCACTTATGAAGTCCTAACTTACGATATCCTCTTGGAACAAGCAGGCTTCAAATCATTCAAACTCTACGCCGACTTTGAGGACAAAAAGCCACGCAAAAAATCAAACCGCTGGTTCTTTGTGTGCCAGAAGTAGGGGGATGGCTGATTTTTAAAGAGAAGTGGTATAAAATGGAATGTTCTCAAAATAGTAATATAAATAGTGATTTAGAAGATGAAATTAGTTATTTGATTGAACTTCATCAAGAAGGAGAATATTGGGATTTTAAACGTCAATGGTATGATTCTAGTAAAAGTGCTGATCTTTTACATGATATTATATGTATGGCAAATAATTTAGCTAATCATGATGCTTATATTATTATCGGTGTGGATGATGCTAATTTTTCTTTATATGATGTGGTTGCAGATCAAAATCGGATAAACACTCAAAAAATTGTTGATTTTTTGAAGGATAAAAAATTTGCAGGAGATATTTAACCAGTTGTAACTGTAAAACAGGTTTTTATAGAATCGTCTACTCTAGATGTAATAATAATTCATAATAGTGGACAAATACCATTCTATCTGAAAGAAAACTTCAAAAATTTAAAAGCAAATCACATTTATACAAGAATCCAAGATAGTAATACTCCAAAAGATAAGTCTGCAGACATAGATAAGGTTGAATATTTATGGAAAAAAAGATTAGGTCTTCTTCAAACACCAATTGAAAAATTTGAAATTTATTTAAAAGATACAAAGAATTGGATAAATACTTCAGATTATATTATGGAAATGTATTATAAATTTTTCCCAGAATATAGATTAATTTATGATTTTGATGAAAGTCGACATGGTTATGAATATTATCACTTTTTTCAATCAGATTCTACTCCTAGTTATTTAAAAATACAATTATATTATCATCAAACTTTACTAGCAGATTTTGTAGGTTTATCTTTAGATGGTTGAAGATATGCTACTCCATGTCCAGAAACTGATGGTATAACTTTCAATGCTAATAGAGGATGGGATATTACGTTTAAATACATGGAAAAAGATTCATTAATTTTTAAGCTTAATGAATTCTTGTATTGTAAAAAATATACTGATGATGCAAGAATCTCTAGAAATAATTTTTTTGAAAGTATTTTGGTATTTAACTCAAAAGAAGAAAGATTAAATTTTAAGCGATTTATTAAAAGGAATTGGGAAGAAAGCAGAAAATGTTACTCTAGTGAAATTCAAAGTATTGTTCCTACAGTTCCAAAATTAGGAAATGGCTATACTTATGGTGCATTTAAGCAGGAATGTGAGGACATATGTATACTTCAAAAAATGTTAAGTGAATATAGAAGAATAGATTATTAGTATAAATTTAGGAGCACTCCATGACTGTTACTGGTATTATTGCTGAATTTAATCCTTTTCATAATGGGCATAAGTATTTGCTGTCGCAGGCTGAGGGGGTCAAGATTATTGCCATATCGGGAAACTTTGTCCAACGTGGTGAGCCTGCGATTGTGGATAAGTGGACACGCGCGGAAATGGCGCTGCGAAATGGCGCTGATTTGGTGGTTGAATTGCCATTTTTGGTAGCTGTTCAGTCAGCGGATTACTTTGCACAAGGTGCGGTGGATATTTTAGAGCGTTTAGCTGTGGATAAGTTGGCATTTGGCACGGAAGAAAATCTGGATTATCAACACTTTTCACAGATTTATGGGGATAATCAACAGAAAATGGTGGATTACTTGCAAAGTTTGCCAGATAATCTGTCTTATCCACAGAAAACGCAGAAAATGTGGGAGACCTTTGCTGGTGTCAACTTCACAGGTGATACGCCAAACCACATTTTAGGGCTATCGTATGCCAAAGCTTGCGCTGGAAAGGCGATTCAGCTTAGCCCTATTAAGCGTCAGGGAGCAGGTTATCACTCGCTAGACACCGATGTGGCTTTTGCTTCCGCGACAAATTTGCGTATCCACAGACAAGACAAAGATTTTGTGGATAAATTTATGCCGCAAGCTGACCTTTTCCTAGGCGCCCCTCAAGTGACTTGGGAGAATTATTTCCAATTGCTCAAATATCAAATCCTGACAAATGCTGATTTAACGGGGATTTTTCAAGTTAATGAAGAACTAGCCAGCCGTATTCGCTCTGCTATTAGGAGCGTAGCGACTGTGGACGAGTTAGTGGATAAAGTTGCCACGAAACGCTACACAAAGGCGCGTGTGCGCCGTATTTTGGCTTATATTTTGGTGGGAGCTGTGGAAAAGCCCTTACCAGAAGCTGTTCACGTGCTGGGATTTACGCCAAAAGGGCAGAAACACCTGAAAATGGTGAAAAAGTCTGTGGATATCGTGGCTCGAATCGGTGCCAAACCGTGGGATGCGGTGACCCAGCAAGCCGACCAAGTCTATCAGCTTGGCAATCCACACCTTCAAGAACAAACTTGGGGAAAAGTGCCGATTAGAATCATTAAATGAGCGCTTACATAAACAGACTTGAAACTGGGCTTTTGTTGAGCTCAGTTTTCGCTTTTTATTTTTAGGAACATTTTACACAGCCCTGTCAAAGTGCTATAATAAAAAGGATTACGAATTTAGCTTTGCTAATTCAGTAGTTCAATGATTCGGCTATTTTATCGGTCAAATCACTTAATCATGCTAAAATAAATAAAAATCTTTACAAAGGAGACTACCCATGGGACGTAAGTGGGCCAATATTGTTGCCAAAAAAACTGCCAAAGATGGTGCTAACTCAAAAGTTTACGCTAAATTTGGTGTTGAAATCTATGTTGCTGCTAAAAAAGGTGAACCAGATCCAGAATCAAACTCAGCTTTGAAATTTGTACTTGAACGTGCAAAACAAGCGCAAGTACCAAAACACGTTATCGACCGTGCTATCGATAAAGCAAAAGGTAATACAGACGAAACTTTCGTTGAAGGTCGTTACGAAGGATTTGGACCAAACGGTTCAATGATTATCGTTGATACTTTGACAAGTAACGTTAACCGTACTGCTGCTAACTTGCGTACTGCATTTGGTAAAAACGGTGGTAACATGGGAGCATCTGGTTCAGTTTCTTACATGTTCGACAAAAAAGGTGTTATTGTCTTTGACGGTGACGATGCAGACAGCATTTTTGAACAATTGCTAGAAGCTGATGTTGATGTTGAAGATGTTGAAGCAGAAGATGGTGTAGTAACTGTCTACACAGCTCCAACTGACCTTCACAAAGGTATCGAAGCTTTGCGTGCTAATGGCATCGAAGAATTCAAAGTTACTGAACTTGAAATGATTCCTCAATCAGAAGTAACTCTTGAAGGTGAAGACTTTGAAACATTTGAAAAACTTGTTGACACTCTTGAAGATGACGAAGATGTTCAAAAAGTTTACCACAACGTATCTGATTTCTAATCTGATATTATAGTGAAAGAAGTGCTCAGCCGAAAGGCTGGGTGCTTTTTGTTATAGTTTCAACCTATCTCCTTGATAAAAAATAACTATTGGCAATCAAATCGCATTTGTTTTACAATATAGCTTAATTATACTGAAAGTGAGGTCTTCCTATGGAGAAAGTTGTCGTTGGCATTTCGGGAAATATCAAAGAACTTCCAGCACGCTCTGGTTTGCCATATGATGTGGTATCAAGAAGTTTATCTGACGGGGTCAAGGAAGCTGGGGGACTTCCGATTGTTATTCCTGTTGCTAGTCCAGACTTGGCTAAAGATTACATCGACATGATTGATAAATTAATCCTATCAGGCGGTCAAAACGTAACTCCTGAATTTTATGGTGAAAGAAAATCAATTGACAGTGATGATTATAGCTTGGAACGTGATAAATTTGAGCTAGCTTTGATTAAAGAGGCTTTGAAGCAAAAGAAACCAATTTTTGCAGTTTGCCGTGGTATGCAGTTGCTTAACGTTGCTTTGGGTGGAACCTTGAACCAAAAGGTTGAACACCACTGGCAAAAAGAGTTTTCAGGGACATCACAAGAAGTAGAAATTTTGCCTAACAGCCGCGTTAGTAAGCTAGTTGCTAATGGTACTTGGGTTAATTCTTTCCACCAACAAAGTGTGAAAGAGTTGGCACCAAGTTTGGTTGCAACAGCGCGTGACCCACGTGACGGCACAATTGAAGCTTATGAAAGTAAGGATGGAACGCCCATTTTAGGTTTCCAATGGCATCCAGAATTACTGTTAGAAAAAGTAGAAAGCCAGAAGATTTTCTCTTATGTGGTCAATAGTTTGTAGGGGATGAAGTCAAAATGATATCAGATTTTTATGCTAAATTAGCCGCGGTTCGACGTAGAATTCATGCACATCCAGAAATCTCGGAGAATGAATTTGAGACGACTGCTTTTTTGAAGGAATATATTTCAAAGTTAGGCATCCACATTCTTGAGACGGATTTGCCGACGGGATTTATTGCGGAGATTGGTCAAGGAGAGCCTGTTATTGCTCTTCGTGCGGATATTGATGCTCTTCCTATCAAAGAGAAGAATGCCTTTGATTATGCCAGCCAAAACGGCGCTATGCACGCTTGTGGACATGATTTCCACCAAACTAGCCTTCTTGGTGCTGCAGAGCTTCTAAAGGAAAAAGAGGCGCAATTAAAGGGCACGATTCGTTTGATTTTTCAGCCAGCAGAAGAAGTATCTGTAGGCGCTTATCAGGTGATTGAAGCAGGTGGGCTAAAAGACGTGTCAGCTATTATTGGTTATCATAATTATCCCCACCTTAAGCTTGGGCAAATTGGGCTGCGCTCAAAGGCTATCATGGCAGCGGTGGATAAGTTCAAAGTGACAATTAGTGGGGTAAGTGGGCATGCGGCGCGTCCTGATTTTGGGACAGATGCGGTCTTAGCTATTACGACCATTGTCAATAATTTGCAAGCCATTATCAGTCGTACAGTTTCTCCATTTGAGTCTGCTGTTTTGTCTGTGACTCACATTGATGTAGGGAGTGCTTGGAATATCATGCCTGAATCAGGTTATTTTGAAGGGACAATGCGCTCATTCTCACCAGAAACGCGCCAGCATTTGAGAAAATCTTTTACTAAGATTGTGGAAAATACTGCTGACCAATTCAATGCCAATGTTACGATTGAATGGGGAAAAACACCGACAGTGACCTTTAATGATGAGGTTTTGACACCTCTTATTTTTGAGCATTCAAAAACATTTGCTGAAGTTGTAACGGTTGAACCTTTGACAATTGGTGAGGATTTTGCAGCTTATCAGGAGAAAATTCCAGGGGTTTTTGCCTTGATTGGAAGTAACGGCGATGAGGATGCTGCTGACCTTCATCATGATACTTTTACGGTTAAAGATGAGGCATTACCAACGGCTGTTAATTATTTTGTGGAGAATGCTCTTTATTTGCTAGATTATTTTGCAAAGGGAAAAGACTAGCAGGGTGATAAGATTTCTTTATCGCGGTGATAGAATTTAAGTATTTGTTAAGAAGTCGCTTGGATGTTAAGATGTAAGCAACTCTTAAAGAAGGTAGGAAACGATATGACGATTATGAAAAAAATGCTAGGAATAACAGGACTAGCTCTCGTCTCAGCAATGCTTCTTGCAGCTTGCTCATCAAAGCCATCATCAGATGCATCATCTGATAAGAAAGAGCTGACTTTTGCGACAGTTGGAACAACAGCACCTTTCTCTTACGAAGAATCCGGTAAACTAACTGGTTATGATATCGAGGTGGCGAAAGCTGTCTTCAAAGATTCTGATAAGTACAAAGTGACTTTCAAGAAGACAGAGTGGTCATCTATTTTCACAGGACTTGATTCTGGGAAATATCAGCTTGGCGGCAACAATATCAGTTATACCAAAGAACGTTCAGCAAAATACCTTTATTCTTATCCAATCGGGTCAACACCATCAGTTTTGGTAGTGCCAAAAGACTCAGATATTGCTTCATACGATGACATTGCAGGACATTCAACGCAAGTGGTTCAAGGAACAACAACAGCAGCACAGCTTGAAAAATTTAATGCTGAAAATAGCAGCAAACCTGTTGACCTCAACTACACTAACGAAAATATTACTCAAGTTTTGACAAATCTGAATGACGATAAGTTTGATTTCAAGATTTTTGATGCTCCTACGGTAAATACCATTATTAAAAATCAAAAATTGAATAATTTGAAAACTATCGAGTTGAAATCTGATGAACAACCATTCATTTATTTCATTCTTGGACAAGATCAAAAAGATTTGCAAAGCTTTGTTAATAAACGTTTGAAAGTCTTGCAAAAAGATGGTACTTTGTCGGATTTGGCACAAAAATATCTCGGTGGAGATTATGTTCCAAGCGCGAAAGACTTGACGGTTCCATCAGAAAAATAATTTAGTTATAGTTTAAAACTATAACTAACCCTTGATTTTAACAATTTGAAACCTATAACTAATTAGGTTAGAATGAAATCACGAGTTAAAGGAGAGAGGAAATAGATATGAAATTAAAAAAATTACTTGGATTGGCTAGTGTAGCTCTTGTCTCAACACTTTTATTGGCAGCGTGTGGTGGTTCAAAATCAGCTTCAAATGATTCAAAACTTAAAGTTGGTATCATGACTTTGGATGATGCAACTGAACCAGTTTGGGATAAAGTCAAAGAATTGGCTAAAGACAAAGGCGTGGAAATCGAATTGGTTGAATTCACTGATTATAACCAACCAAACGAAGCACTTCAAAATGGTGAAGTTGATGTCAATGCCTTCCAACACAAATATTTCTTGAACAACTGGAATTCTGAAAATAAAGGAACTTTGGTAGAAGTAGCTGACACATATCTTAGTCCAATCCGTATCTTCTCAGGTACAGAAAATGGTAAAGCTAAATACACTGATGTTAAAGACATTCCTAACAAAGCAACTATCTCAGTTCCAAATGATGCTTCAAACGAAAGTCGTGCCCTCTACCTTCTTCAATCAGCAGGTTTGATTAAATTGGATGTTAATGGTGATGAATTAGCAACAATCAAAAACATTTCATCAAATCCTAAAGATTTGGACATCAAAGAAGTTGATGCGGCACAAACAGCTTCTACATTGTCATCAGTAGATGCCGCTATCGTTAACAACTCTTACGCTCAAGCAGCAAAAGTTGATTACAAAACAACACTTTACAAAGAAGCAGTTGATAAAAACTCAGACCAATGGGTTAACGTCATTGCTGCTCAAAAAGATTGGAAGAAATCTGATAAAGCTAAAGCTATCAAGACTTTGATTTCAGTTTACCAAACTGACGAAGTTGGTAAAGTCATCCAAGATGCTTCAAATAACGTTGATATCCCAGCATGGAAGGGTACAAAAGTTTCTTCTGAAGACTAAAGAATTTTATTGAAGATTTAGAGCTGGCGTGTGTGAAACACGCCATTCTCTATTTTTAAAAAACAACAGAATATGGTAGAATATGATGTTGGAAAGTTTTGAAAATTGTTTTAAAATGATAGAATTGATAAGACAATAAGTGAGTAAATCTTGAGGAGTTGAGTAAGGGTTATGATAAAACCGATTATTAATTTAGAGCATATCGATATTACTTTTCGCCAGAAAAAACGTGTGATTGAAGCGGTAAAAGACGTTTCAATTGTGATTAATAAAGGCGATATTTATGGAATTGTTGGGTATTCTGGTGCCGGAAAATCAACTTTGGTACGTACGATTAATTTGTTACAAGCCCCAACAGCAGGAAAAATCACAATTGGTGATGATGTGACATTTTCAGATGGAAAAGTTCAATTAAAAGGAGTTGCCCTTCGTCAAAAACGTCAAAAAATTGGGATGATTTTCCAACACTTTAATTTGATGGCACAAAAAACAGCGCGCCAAAATGTGGCATTTGCTCTTCGTCATTCAAAATTAAGCAAAGAAGAAAAAGATCAAAAAGTTGCTGAGTTGTTGGAATTGGTAGGCTTAGCCGATCGAGCTGAAAACTATCCATCACAATTATCAGGGGGTCAAAAACAACGTGTGGCGATTGCGCGTGCGCTTGCTAATGACCCAGAAATTTTGATTTCTGATGAATCAACATCAGCTCTTGACCCAAAAACAACCAAACAAATTTTGGCGCTATTGCAAGAATTGAACCAAAAACTTGGTTTGACAGTGGTTATGATTACTCACGAAATGCAAATTGTAAAAGACATCTGCCACCGTGTCGCTGTCATGCAAAATGGTCGCTTGATTGAAGAAGGATCAGTTCTAGACATCTTCTCAAATCCTAAAGAACCATTAACACAAGAATTTATTAAAACAGCAACTGGTATTGAAGATGCCTTGGTTAAAATTGAAAAACAAGCTATTGTACAAAATCTGCCAAAAGATGATTTGCTTGTTCAATTGAAGTACGCTGGAACATCAACTGATGAACCAATTCTTAACCAAATCTACAAACAATTCGAAGTTACAGCTAATATTCTTTACGGAAATATTGAAATCTTGGATGATACACCAGTTGGTGAGATGATTGTTGTCTTATCTGGTGAAGCCTTTGCACTTGCGGGTGCGCAAGAAGCTATTGTTGCTGCTGGAATTGAATTAACAGTATTGAAACGAGGTGCCTAAATGATTGAATGGATTTCTACAAATATGCCTGATGTTTACCGCATTGGCTGGGAAGGGACAAATTCTTGGTCAGATGCCTTTTCAGCGACTATTTACATGACAGGTTGGTCTTTTGTTATTGGTGGTCTTTTAGGACTTGTTATGGGCTTATTTTTGGTTCTAACAGGACCAAATGGCGTTTTGAGCAATCGTTTTGGTTTTAAAGTTTTGGATATTTTCACGTCAATTGTGCGTGCCATTCCATTTATTATCTTGCTTGCGATTTTAAAAGGTTTCACTTACGCTCTTGTTGGAACTAACCTTGGTAAAACAGCGGCTTTGATTCCATTATCTGCGGCGACATTTGCCTTTTATGCTCGCCAAGTTCAAGTAGTCTTTTCTGAAATGGACAAGGGAGTTATCGAAGCAGCACAAGCTTCTGGTGCGACACTTTGGGATATCATCAAGATTTACCTTAGCGAAGGTTTGCCAGAATTGATTCGTGTCTCAACAGTGACTCTTATCTCACTTATTGGTGAAACAGCGATGGCTGGTGCCATCGGTGCTGGTGGTCTTGGTTATATTGCTATTTACTATGGATACAACCGTTCAGCAGCGGATGTCACAATTATCGCGACACTATGTATCTTAGTTCTTGTCTTTATTATCCAATTTGTCGGTGATTTCTTAACCAAAAAACTTAGTCATAAATAAATCTAAAAAGAGGCTCACATTTGTGAGTCTCTTTTTAGATTAACTTTTTAAGGTTTTTCAGGGAGGTTTTTGAAATCTAGTTTTTCTAATTGTTGGTCCATATCCTCATTTAGGCTAACCAAGTTAACGGCTTTTAGGGATGCTTGGAAAGTTTCCTGAATTTTGTTAATGTGTGGTTGTAAGACTGAATTAACCACACGACCAACAAGACAGTTTGGGTTCGTGTCATCACTAGCTTTGAAAATCGGTTTATTCTTATCTTCAACAGCTTGGAAGATATCTCAAAGTATTAGTTCCTCAGGTTTCTTTGTTAAATGAGCTCCACGCAGATGGTAAACGTACAGGGAACTATATTCTTGCGGGTGAAGAATTTACCTTTAATGATAAAGGTGAAAGTGCTATTAGCTATGCGGATTATGCTATTGGCTTTGTTGATGAGATTGAAAATACCAGACACATTCAGGAACGTATTAGTTTACTTGGAAAATAATCACAAAAAAACCAACCTTACTAAGAAGGTTGGTTTTTTATGATTTAAGCTTTTTTAGTTTTGTGTAAGATGAATCCAATAATGAATCCAACGATGGCAAAGCTAACCCATTCAAGTGAGAATTGTCCGAGTGGCACGAATCCATTGAAGAAATTAACAAGACTTGCTGGTAGGCTGAAAAGTCCAGTCATTTTTGCAAGTGTTGAAAGGGCATCATAAAGAGCTGGGATAGCTGCAAAACCAATTGTAATTTGGTAAACGATGCGATCTTTCTTGAAGAATTTTGATAGCAAGGACAAGAAGATAATAACGACTGTTAATGGGTAAAGCAAGTAGAGTACTGGAAGTGACCACTTAATCAATTCAGAAAGGCCGCCAAAGTAGAAGAATAATGCAATCAAAGTGAAGACAGTTGCCCAAGTAACGTGAGAAACTTTTGGTTGCAATTTGTGGAAATACTCTGCACAGGCAGTAATCAATCCAGTTGCCGTTGTTAGGCAAGCAAGGAAAATAGCCGCAGCAAGAATGATTTGCCCGATACTTCCAAGATAGAAGTGAGCAGCTTGGCCTAAGATGTTACCTCCATCGATTGCTTCACCTTTAAACATAAAGTGTCCGTTAGAAAAATCAAAGAGATTTTGTGATGAAGCACCAATACGAGCCACAAAGATATAAATAAGAGCAAGTAGTACAGTAGCGATTAGTCCTGATTTGAAAGTAAGTGTAGCAACTTCAGCTTTTCCTTTTGCTCCGTGTGATTTGCTAGCGTCGATAACGATGATGGCAAAGGCTAGTGAAGCAAGGGCATCCATTGTTCCGTAACCTTGGATAAGTCCAGCAACGAATGGAACATCTTTAAAAGCGTTACTGATATCACTGGCAGCGTTATAAGCTGTTCCAATATCACCAGCCGGTTTTACAAATGAGGCTACAACCAAGATAGCAATGATAATCAAAAGAGCAGGTGTTAGGTATTTCCCGATACGGTCAGCGATTTTATTTGGTTTAATTGCTAGGAAATAAGAAATCCCAAAGAAGACCAAACCGTAGATTACTTTAGCAATCAGATTGTCACCAAAGATAGGTTCAATACCGATTGAAAATGAAGTAGCACCCGTTCTTGGAATGGCAAAGAATGGTCCGATTGATAGATAAAGTGCGATTGAAAATAGCAAAGCATAGTGGCGAGAAACTGGACGTGCAAAATCTTCAATATCACTCGCACCTGAGTAGGCTACTGCGACGACCCCTAAAAGTGGTAGTGTCACACCAGTTAAACAGAAACCAAGAATGGCTAACGCAAGGTTACTTCCGGAATATATTCCTAAAAAGGCTGGATAAATCAGATTACCTGCCCCAAAGAATAAAGCAAATAACATGAAACCGATGATAATATAGATATTTTTGACAGGTTTCATCAATGTCCTCCTAATAAACAAATAAGATAATATTTTGCTTAGTTAAACTCTCTCATTAAGCAAAATAATGTGCAGCTTATTATATCGAACTCCATTTCTAACGTCAATAGAAGAAAATCGCTATTTTTTGCTAAAAAGCTGACATTCGTTGTTATATCAAGGAGGAGCCATGTTAGAAATAATCACAAAATTTTCAAAAAATTGAAAAAATCCGCAATAAAAGTGCTGTCATGGCATAAAAACTGCCATAATTCGTTTGACGAAGCACTTGTTTTATATTATGATTAAAACCGTTAATATTTTTTTGAGGAGCTACCATGAAACGATTTATTAATGTTTGGAATAGAACTAGTCTCATCAAACGAATCATCATTGGTGTTATTCTTGGATTTATTTTAGGAATGACTCTTCCTAAGGTTTCAGCTATTGGTATCCTAGGTGATTTGTTCGTTGGTGGGCTTAAAGCGGTAGCGCCATTACTTGTCTTTGTTTTGGTTGCTAGCGCATTGTCACAAAATGAAAAGGGACAAAAGACCAATATGTCAACGATTATTGGACTTTATCTTGTTGGGACCTTAGCAGCTGCCCTAGTAGCAGTTGTGGTGAACTACTTTTTCCCAATCACTCTGACCTTGAATACTGCCACGCAACCAAAATTGTCATCTCCTGAAGGAATTGGGCAGGTTTTCCACAGTCTTCTACTACAAATGGTTGATAACCCAATTAATGCATTGGGAACAGCTAACTATATCGGTGTATTGACTTGGGCTGTTATTTTTGGTCTTGCTTTTAGAAATTCAAATAAAGAAACGAAAGAGCTTTTACAAACTATCGCTGATGTTACGTCACAAGTGGTTCGTTGGATTATTAATTTAGCACCATTTGGTATTTTAGGCCTTGTCTTTAAAACAATTTCAGATAACGGGGTTAAGATTTTAGCAAACTATGGTTTCTTGATTTTAGCTCTTGTGGGAACAATGCTTTTTGTAGCTTTAGTTATTAATCCATTTATTGCTTTTCTCTTCATGCGCAAAAATCCATATCCATTGGTTTTCCGTTGCTTGAAAGATTCTGGATTGACAGCCTTCTTCACACGTAGTTCTGCAGCTAACATTCCCGTTAATATGAAACTTTGTGAAGAGTTAGGCTTGAACAAAGATACTTACAAGGTATCTATCCCACTTGGTGCTACTATCAATATGGGTGGTGCTGCCATCACAATTAATGTTTTGACACTTGCTGCGGTTAATACGCTAGGCATTCACGTCGATTTTCCAACAGCTTTCTTGCTAAGTGTTTTATCCGCTGTGTCTGCTTGTGGAGCATCAGGAGTTACTGGAGGATCACTTCTTTTGGTTCCTGTTGCATGTAGCTTATTTGGTATTTCAAATGATCTTGCTATGCAAGTGGTTGGTGTTGGATTTATTGTTGGGGTTGTTCAAGACTCTTGTGAAACAGCCCTAAACTCTTCAACAGATGTTCTCTTTACAGCAGTTGCTGAAAAATCTGTTTGGGGTAAAAAGAAAAAAGTTAATTAAGACTAGATAGCTGGGCGAAAGCTCAGCTATTTTTTATATAAAGCCTTTTTATGGCTAGTTCAAATAAATAAGCGTCTTTAAAATGTCCTTTATTTGTGGTAAAATAAAACGGCGTTAAAGTAAGGTTTCTAAAGCATTATACTTAGAAAAATAGATAAGTTTATTATAGAGGAGAATAAGTCATGAAAAATAATTCAATCAAGACTGTTGTGGCTACAGGGATTGGGGCTGCACTGTTTATTATCATCGGAACATTAATTAATATTCCAACACCTATTCCAAATACAAATCTTCAATTGCAATACGCAGTGGTTGCTCTATTTGCCGTTGTTTATGGTCCAACTGTTGGACTCTTTTCTGGCTTTATCGGACATGCTTTGAAAGATGCTCTTCAATATGGTTCACCATGGTGGACATGGGTACTTGTGAGTGGTTTGATTGGTCTATCTATCGGACTTGTGGCTAAAAAAATCAAGATTGAAAAAGGTCAATTAACTGAAAAAGATTTAGTATGGTTTAACAGTGCACAAATCCTAGCTAATGTTATTGGTTGGGGCATTATTGCACCGTATGGTGATATTTTGGTTTATAGTGAACCAGCAAGTAAAGTCTTTACTCAAGGTATTCTATCAGCTGCCATTAATAGCTTGACAATTGCTATTGGCGGGTCATTGCTTTTAGCTGTTTACTCAAAAACACGTACACAATCAGGTAGTCTAACAAAAGGTTAATTTTTTTGGAAAAGCAGGGCTAGGAGTTCTGCTTAGACTATCACATAGCATTCTAGTATTATCCAGGCTCGCATGTGAGCCGTTTTTAACGGGGTAGGATGACAAGGTTATCCTACTCTTAATCATTTTTTAGGAGAAGATTTATGGAACCCCTTATTCAGTTTAAGGATTTCACTTTTAAATATGATGCTCAAGCAGAGCCAACTTTAAAATCCCTTAATCTGCCCATTGAGAAAGGGCAGAAGGTCTTGATTGTTGGACCGTCGGGATCAGGAAAATCAACCATTGGACAATGTTTAAATGGGATTATTCCAAACATTAATCATGGTGAAAAAAGTGGTCAATTGACCATTGCAGGTAAGGATGCTTTTGATTTGTCGATTTATGACAAATCGCATCTTGTGTCTACGGTCTTGCAAGACCCAGATGGCCAGTTTATTGGTCTGACAGTAGCAGAGGATTTAGCCTTTGCGCTTGAAAATGATTGCCTTCCGTTGGCTCAAATGACTGACAAAATCAATTATTGGGCTAATAAGCTCGATTTGACGGCATTTCTAGATAGCCGTCCACAAGATTTATCAGGTGGTCAGAAACAGCGTGTGAGCTTAGCAGGTGTTTTGATTGATGAAAGTCCAATTTTACTTTTTGATGAACCACTGGCTAATTTAGATCCTAGATCTGGGCAAGAAACGATTGAACTGATTGATCGTATTCACCAAGAAGGGCAAACGACAACGATTATTATTGAACACCGTCTTGAGGATGTGCTTTATCGTCAGGTGGATAAAGTTATTTTGATTAATGATGGTCAGACATTATTTGATGGACATCCAGATGATCTTCTAAAGACTAACTTGTTGGTTGAAAATGGAATTCGTGAGCCTCTTTATGTGACAGCTTTGAAAGATTTAAATGTCGATGTGACCAAAGCAGAGCATTTGTCAGATTTAAGTCAATTAGATTTATCGGAGATTACCGTGGCTGGTTTAAGTCAATCAGCAAATACAGTGCCAAAAGACCCTATTTTAGAAGTGAAGCGGCTGAAGTTTAGTTATCAGGAAAATCAGCCGATTTTAAAAGATGTTAGCTTTGCTATTCATAAAGGTGAACGTATTGCCATCGTTGGGAAAAATGGTGCAGGAAAATCAACCTTAGCTAAAGCTCTTTGTCAATTCATCAAACCAGCAGCAGGTGATATTTGCTACCAGGGACAATCAATCATGGAAGATTCTATCAAAGAACGTGCTGAGAAGATTGGCTACGTTCTTCAAAATCCAAATCAAATGATTAGTCAGACGATGATTTTTGATGAAGTTGCGCTTGGTCTTCGTTTGCGAGGTATCAGTGAGCAAGAAATTGAACAACGTGTTTTAGAGACTTTGAAAGTGTGTGGTTTGTACGAATTCCGTAATTGGCCAATTTCAGCTCTTTCTTTTGGTCAGAAGAAACGTGTTACGATTGCTTCAGTTTTAGTTATGAATCCTGAAATCATCTTACTTGATGAGCCAACAGCAGGGCAAGATAAGAAGCACTATACAGAAATCATGGCTTTCCTCAATCAGTTAAACAAAGCAGGCCACACGATTATTATGATTACACATGATATGCAGCTGATGCTCGAGTATTCGGATCGTAGTATTGCGATTAGTGATGGCGAAATCATTGCAGACTGCACACCAGTTGATTTATTTAGTCAGGTTGATATTTTGGATAGAGCTAATCTGAAAAAGACAAGTCTATTTGATTTGGCGGAGAAATTAGGAATCAATCCAATTGATTTGACACATTACTACATTAAGCAACAAGGAGGATGCCGTGGCTAATCATTTTATTGGTTATCAAAGTGGGCGAGGTTTTTTGTATCAATTATCTGGTGCCAGCAAATTAATCTTCTTTATTTTGGTTTCTGTGGCTTGTATGACAACCTATGATACACGATTGATTGCTGTTGTTGGTTTGTCATCGCTTATCTTGTTTAAGATGGCAGATATTCGTTGGAAACAAATTTCGTTTGTTATCAAGTTTATTGGCTTTTTTGCGCTTTTAAATGTTTTGATGGTTTATGTGTTTGAACCAAGTTATGGTGAGCACATTTACGGTGCTAAAACGGTTTTGTGGCAAGGTTATGGTCGCTTTTATCTGACAAGCCAAGAATTATTTTATTTGTTTAATTTAGCTTTGAAATATTTCTGTACAGTACCTTTAGCTGTGCTATTTCTCATGACAACGCACCCTAGTCAATTTGCTTCAAGTCTTAATCAAATTGGTGTGCCTTACAAGGTTGCTTATGCGGTAAGTTTGACATTGCGCTATATTCCAGATGTTCAGGAAGAATTTTACATGATTCGAATGTCACAAGAAGCGCGTGGTCTTGAATTAACCCAACAAGAAAAGTTGATGAAGCGTGTTAAAGGTAATCTTCAGATTATCATTCCGTTGATTTTTAGTTCTTTAAAGCGAATTGATATGGTCTCAACGGCGATGGAATTACGACGTTTTGGGAAAAATAAAAAGCGTACTTGGTACACTTATAAAAATTTCACAGTGGCAGATATTTTGACAATCACTGTATCTGTTATACTTGTTCTTATCACAGTTTTACTATTTGAATGGAATCATGGACGTTTTTACAATCCATGGCAATAAAAAAGGCTTAACTGACCTGCACCCCAAAAGTTAGACAGAAAAAAATCTAACGATTGGGGTGTTTTTGTATGAAATTAAGTTATGAAGATAAACTAGAAATATATCAGTTAAGACAAGCTGGTTTTTCTTGGCCTTATATTAGTCGAAAGTACGGTGTATGTCTATCCAATCTTAAGTACATGGTACGGCTTATGAATAAACATGGTATTGAGGTTGTTAAAAAAGGGAAAAATAAGTATTATCCCTCTAAATTAAAGCAGGAAATTATTAATAAAGTTCTTATTGAAGGTCAATCTCAGCTCACCGTATCACTGGATTATGCTCTTCCCCAACAATCCCTACTCACCAATTGGATAGCACAATACAAGAAAAACGGGTATACTATTGTTGAGAAACAACGAGGGAGACCGAGTAAGATGGGACGTAAACCAAAGAAAACTTGTAAAGAAATGACTGAGCTAGAGCATATTCTGGAAGAGAATGAGCGTCTGCGTACCGAGGTAGCTTATCTAAAAAAGTTGAGGGAATTGCGCTTGAGGGACGAAGCCTTACAGCGCAAAAGGTGGAAACAGTTAGAGAACTGGTCTCAGGAGGATTTCGATTAGACCTCTTACTAAAAACCGCTAAGCTAGCTCGTTCTACTTATTATTATCAGTTGAAACGGTTTAATAGAGCTAAGAAAGATAAGAAGGTCAAAGAGATGATTCAAACCATTTACGATGACCATAAAGGCAATTATGGATACCGTCGTATTCATTTAGAACTAAGAAACCGAGGATTTGTTATCAATCATAAGAAGGTTCAACGGTTAATGAAACTCATGGGACTCGCTGATCGTACTCGTTGTAAGCGTAAATACTCGTCTTACAAGGGAGAGATTGGGAAGAAAGCTGATAATCTAATTCAACGTCAGTTTGAAGGGGCTAAGCCTTATGAGAAGTGTTATACAGATGTCACTGAATTCGCTTTACCAAATATTAGAGAGAAACTCTATTTATCCCCTGTTCTTGATGGATACAATAGTGAGATTATTGAATTCACCTTGTCACGCTCACCTGATTTAAAACAGGTTCAAACCATGCTTAAAAGAGCATTTCCGGCTACCTCTTACCAAGGAACTATTCTTCACAGCGACCAAGGGTGGCAATATCAACACCAGTCTTATCATGATTTCTTGGCATCCAAAGGGATTCGTCCATCTATGTCACGCAAGGGAAATAGTCCAGATAATGGCATGATGGAGTCCTTCTTTGGCATCTTAAAGTCTGAGATGTTTTACGGTTATGAAAAGACTTTTAAGTCGCTTGATAAGCTAGAACAAGCCATTACGGATTATATTTTTTATTACAACAATAAACGTATCAAGGCAAAATTAAAAGGACTTAGTCCTGTGCAATACAGAACTAAATCCTTATCATAATTAAGTGTCCAACTTTTGGGGGTCAGTACATTATAAAGAGCTTTTTTATTTCAAATAGCCAAGGTAATCGAATTTTTCAAAGGTGTCATCACTTGCGATGGCAATGATTTCGATATCAGCTTCGAAAGGTTTGTTTGGATCAATGGGCGTATCGATAACTGAAAGATTTTTCTTGCGGATACCGATAATGTTGATTTCGAATTTATTTCGGACATCGAGTTGGATAAGATTTTTCCCAACCCAAGAGTCTGGAATCGAAAATTCAACCATAGCTAATTTTTCTTCTAAGCGAACGATGTTATCGATGTGGTGGCGAAGCATGTTAGAAGCAACGCGTTTACCAGAATCGCGTTCTGGCATGATGACCTTGCTTGCACCAATGCCATAAAGCACTTCTTCGTAAGTTTTTGTTTTAGCTTTGGCGATAATATTTTTAACGCCGAGTTTTTTACAGTGCATAACGGCAAGAACAGAAGATTCTAGATTGTTACCTGTTGCGACAACGACGGTATCACATTGACCGATGCCAAGTGCTTTTAAAAAGTCAATATCTGTGATGTCACCGACAGCAGCTTTTTTAACAACATCGGATACATTTTGAACAAGATTTTCGTTAATGTCGATAGCGATGACATCTTGGTCAAATTTGCTGAGCTCTTTGGCAACATTTCGTCCAAAGATACCAAGTCCAAGAACACCAATTATTTTTTTTCTCATTTTAATTCCTCTAACCTACTGTGATATTTGCTTGTGCGTACTGAATTTCTTTTTCTTTCTTTTGAAGAAGACTAAGAAGAACTGTCAATGGTCCGACACGTCCAATGAACATCAATGCCATGATGACGAGTCTTCCTGAAGTTGATAATTGAGGCGTTAAATCCATGGAAACACCGACGGTAGCAATGGCAGATACGGCTTCAAAAAGCAGCGCAATTGGGTCGTGGTGCGGTTCAAATTGAAGAAGAAGGATATAGCCAACAATTAGAATTGAAAAGAAGAAGATAAGCACTGTTAACGTTTGTTTGATAACTTTATTTGCAATGATGCGGTGGTGATAGGTAACCTCACTCTGACCAGCAAGTTCTGATTTAAAGAGTAAGAAAGTAATTGCAACTGTTGTAACTTTTACTCCACCGGCGGTACCGCCAGGAGCTCCCCCGATAATCATCTGAATCATGTAGAGAATGTTGGTTGCTGTATGTGTATCAAGATATGAAATTGTTGCAAAACCAGCTGTTCTCATTGTGACTGTTTGAAATAAGCTGACCATAAATTGTTGGAAAGGATTGTATAATCCAATTGTTTTAGGATTGTTAGCTTCCAAAAGCCAAGTTATAGCCGTTCCTAATATTAAAATTACCGCTGTTGTGTCAAGTACTAAGCGTGTTTGGTTGCTTAATTTGCGAGTGAATGTTTTTAGACGGTAAGGTCTATCTGCTAGGAATGCCTTAATGGCGCGTTTGATATCAACCCAGACTGCAAACCCGATTCCTCCAGAGACAATCAAAATCATAAAGAGGAGGTTGAGTAGAGGATTTAAGACAAATGGTTTTAAACTATCTCCACCAAGGTTATCAAAACCGGCATTACAAAAAGCAGAAACTGCTAAAAAGATAGCATTGAAAATACCATGACTCACGCCAAATCTTGGAATAAAGTCAATAAGAAATAAAATCGCAATCAAAGATTCAATGATGAACGTTATTTTATAAACGTTGAATAGATAGCGTTTTAAGTGACCGCTGTTGTCATAACTTAGAGCTGATTGCAAGATATTTTGGCTCGATAGATTCATGCGTCGTCTGAGCAAATATGTACTAACCGCAATCAAGGTGACAAGTCCAAGACCACCGATTTGCATTAAGATAATAGAAATCACTTGCCCAAGACCGTTGTAGACCTCAGCAACAGGAAAGACAGAAAGCCCAGTCACACAGACCATTGATACCACGGTAAATAAGTGGTCAAGATAGTTTGTTGCTGGTGCATTTTGATAATGCGTTATTGGAAGTGATAGTAAGATACTTCCTATGAAGATTACAATTAGAAAGCTAACGGTTAAACGTTGGGTACCAGATAGCCGTTTTAAAAATCTAGTCAAATGAACATCCCTTTCTTATAGCAATTAAGTGGCTGCTAGAGCCACTTATTGTCACTATTAACCCATTAAAGAGGTTTTTTGTTTGGCATGCCAGCTTTACGTGGGTATTTATTTGGTGTTTCTTTTTTCTTTTCAAGAATTGTGATTTGACGACTGTCACCGTTTGGCAACTCGTAATGATAGTTTTCAACAAGTTTTGAAAAGAGTACAGACATGGCATTTTTAGCGTCAGCCAATTCTTCTTCAGCAGCAGATGCTTTAAGAGCAATCAATTGTCCGCCGACATTTAAGAATGGAATTGTCAATTCTGTAAGAACTTGTAAGCGGGCAACGGCGCGTGCAGTGACGATGTCATAGCTAGCGCGAAAAGCTTTGTCTTGTCCATAATCCTCAGCACGTCCATGGTAAAAATGAACGCCATCAAGACCAAGCTCTTCCGCCAACAAGTTAAGGAAGTTGATACGTTTGTTAAGCGAATCAATGATAGTTACATCGATATCAGGGCACAAGATTTTAATCGGAATACTTGGAAAACCAGCTCCAGCTCCGATATCTAAGAGACGAATCTCTTGGTTTGTAATTTTGCCTTGAAGAACTGGTGCGATAGAATCGTAGAAATGTTTAAGGTAGACGCCTTCTTTATCAGTGATGGCAGTCAAGTTGATTTTTTGATTCCATTCGACTAACAGTTCAAAATAGCGCTCAAATTGTTTTTTTTGAGTGTCCGATAAGTCAAATTCTTGCTTAGCAAGTCTGTCATAAAATTCTTCAGGTGTCATATTATTAAGTTAAAGAAACTGTTTATGTTAAAATTACTTTCTCTAATGATCCTTTCAATCCAATATATATCATCTTATTTTACCATAAAAAACTAGTAGTGACATTCATTGACTGTTCGATAAAAGGGAGTTTTTGTCTTTATTTATGGTATTTTCTTTTAGAATTACTTGAAAATTGATATAATGAAAGCAAGAAAATATCGATTGTTTTCGTAAGAAGCTTTTTGCCAATAGTATTGGAGTTAGAAAGCTGGATTTTTTAGGAAAGGTATCAGATACCCAAGGAGGAATTTATGATTTTTATTATTATTGCTATCATTGCCGTCCTAGTACTCTGGGGAGTTACTGCTTATAATGGACTTGTGAAAAGCCGCATGCAAACCAAAGAATCTTGGAGTCAAATCGATGTTCAATTGAAACGTCGTAATGACCTTATTCCAAATTTGATTGAAACAGTTAAAGGTTATGCTGCTTACGAAGAAAAAACATTCGCTAAAATTACAGAATTGCGTAGCCAAGTAGCACAAGCACAAAGCCCTGCAGAAGCAATGCATGCTTCAAACGCTCTTACAAAACAATTGTCAGGCTTGATTGCTGTTGCTGAAAATTATCCTGAACTTAAAGCAAACAATAGCTTTATTAAATTGCAAGACGAATTGACAAATACTGAAAATAAAATTTCTTATTCACGTCAATTGTTCAACACAACTACAGCAAACTACAACGTGAAGTTGGAAACATTCCCAACTAATATTATTGCAGGTCTTTTCGGATTTAAACCAAGTCAATTCTTGGAAACACCTGAAGATGAAAAAGAAACACCAAAAGTGTCATTTGATTTTTAATCAATTCGAAAAATAACTTTTAAGACAAGTTATCTTAAACGAAAGGAATATAAAGAGTCTCTTTAGGTGGTTCAATTAGCTTAGAGAGACTCTTTTATTATAAGAGAAAATTATGTTATATGATCAAATTGCCAACAATAAGCGCAAGACAGTTGTTTTGCTCTTTGTCTTCTTCTTGATTTTGGCAGCTATCGGTGCAGCAGTTGGATACCTTTGGTTAGATAGTTTAAGCTTTGGTGTTGTCATTGCTCTGATTATCGGTGGTATTTATGCAGTAAGCATGATTTTTCAATCCACTAATGTCGTCATGGCAATGAACAATGCGCGTGAAGTGACAGAGGAAGAGGCGCCACAACTTTATCATATCGTTGAAGATATGGCTATGGTTGCACAAATTCCAATGCCACGTGTCTTTATTGTTGAGGACGAGTCGCTTAATGCTTTTGCCACAGGATCAAATCCTGAAAATGCTGCTGTGGCAGCAACAACTGGTTTGTTAGCTTTGATGAATCGCGAAGAACTTGAAGGAGTTATCGGACACGAAGTTAGCCACATTCGTAATTATGATATTCGTATTTCAACAATTGCTGTCGCTCTTGCTAGTGCTGTAACAATGATTGCAAGTTTTGGAAGTCGTATGATGTGGTTTGGTGGAAGTAATCGCCGTCGCTCTAATGATCGTGACGAAGGAGCTATGGGTATTATTGTGCTCATCTTGTCTTTGATTTCACTTTTCTTGGCACCACTTGCTGCTACCTTAGTTCAGCTTGCCATTTCACGTCAACGTGAATTTCTTGCCGATGCTAGTTCTGTGGAATTAACACGAAATCCAGAAGGCATGATTAAGGCTCTTCAAAAACTGGAAGACTCATCACCAATGCACTATCCAGTAGATCAAGCTAGTGCTGCTTTGTATATCAATGACCCACTTAAAAAAGGTGAACACTTTAGTTCACTCTTTAACACACATCCATCTATTGCCGATCGAATCGATCGTCTTCGTCATATGTAAATCATAAAAGCTCATAAATTATTGTGGGCTTTTATCTATTATTCATAAGAATTTTAATATGATGAATTTGATATCAATATCATAAAGACAAGAGCTAAAAAAGCTGGTATAATGGTAAGGAAATTTAAAAGAGGTAGAATAATGATGATAGCTATTTCAGAAATAAAGAAAAATACTGAGGGGATTGCTTTTAATGAATCTTTGAATATTAAAGAAAAATTAATGCAACGCTCAAGTGAAGTTTTAGACGTCAAAGCAGTTTCTGTAAACGGAATTGTTTCATATGATGATGGATTGTACTTATTGAACTATCGATTGGATTATACGATTACTTTACCATCAAGTCGTTCAATGCAACCTGTTGATGTTCACCAAGTTGAAGACGTTTCAGAGGTTTTTGTTGAGTCAGCTGACCTTCATACTCAAGAAGACTTGGTCAAAGAAAATCTTGCTTTAGTATTAGAAGATGATGTTATTGATTTGGAAGAAAGTGCGATTGATAATATTCTTTTAACAATTCCTATGCAAGTCTTGAGTGATGAAGAATGTCAATCAGATGACATGCCATCAGGACAAAATTGGTCTGTCATGACAGAAGAACAATACGAAGCATTACAAAATGAAAAGAAAAAAGAAAACAACCCATTTTCTGCGCTAAATGGCTTGTTTGAAGATTAATATAATTTTCATTAAAAAGATAAAATTTTCTTGAATTATCGTTTATACTTTGATATACTTTTAGGGCAATATAGTATACTTGGTTGAGTAGGTCATTTTTGAGAATTGTATTAAAAAGGGATAGAGTGATGGCTGGATTATTTCTCATAAATTGAACGAAAATTAAAACAGTAACGATAGCTGTGTACTAGGCAAATATTAGATTTTATAATCTTTACATTAAATAAAAGGTTGGTGACAATGAGTAAAAAGATTTTAATTATTGAGGATGAAAAAAATCTTGCACGCTTTGTGTCTTTAGAATTACAACATGAGGGGTATTCAGTAGTTGTTGAGACAAATGGACGTTTAGGGCTTCAAACAGCATTGGATGATGATTTTGATTTGATCCTATTAGATTTGATGTTACCTGATATGGACGGATTCGAAATTACACGTCGTCTTCGCTTGGAAAAAGACACATCGATTATCATGATGACTGCTCGTGATTCTATTATGGATATTGTTGCTGGTCTTGACCGTGGAGCAGATGATTACATTGTAAAACCATTTGCTATTGAAGAATTACTGGCTCGTGTTCGTGCAGTATTCCGTCGTCAAGATGCTAATTCTAAACAAGCAAAAGAAGGTCAAGCAAAAGAAGGTCTCTTAGGTCTTCGTTTGAACCCACAAAATCGTTCGGCAGTGCGTGGAGATGATGAAATTTCATTAACAAAACGTGAATACGACTTGTTGAGCGTGCTTCTTTCAAATGTTAATCGCGTAATGACACGTGAAGAACTTTTGGCAAGTGTTTGGCGTTATGATACAGACATCGAAACAAATGTCGTGGATGTTTACATCCGTTACCTACGTGGTAAAATTGATATTCCTGGTAAAGAATCATATATCCAAACAGTTCGTGGAATGGGTTATATTATTCGAGAAAAATAATGATAAAGTACTTTAAAAAGTCATTATCTAAAAAAATTTCCTTAACGTCTCTTCAGTGGGTTTTGGTTATTTTATCGGTCTCCAACTTGCTTATTTATTTTGGGGTAACTCAGATATTTCTTGAACGAGACCGTTACAATACCGAACAAGCCACTGAAGTTGTTAGGGAGTTATTGTCTAAAGAAACTTCTCTAACAGAAGAAAAATTATTAGACTTGTTGGAACAGTACAATGCTACAGGCTCACTTGTTGAAGAAGGTAATAAAACTTATATCTTTGATAAGCAGGGTGGTATTGATGACTTGGTTTTTGACAATCAAGATGTGTCTGTTTTTAATAAAAATAAACAATTAGTTTTGACGACCAATAAAGTCTTATCAACAATAAAAATTGGAAAAGTTGGTGAAACGACGCAACATCGTTCATCAGCTTTTAATGGTTTTTATCAAAGTGAAAAAGTTTATTCCAAAGATAGCCGCGAAGTTATCGGCTATGTGACGGTTTACCAAGACCTTACGACCTATTATATGGCGCGTCATGTTTTGGTTCTAATTTTATTGGTTTCTGAACTGATTGAAGCTTGTTTGATTTTTAAAATGTTACTGGTGGTTTCTCATCGTTCTTTAAAACCATTAGGAGAGTTTCAAGCATTCATTGATGATTTGTCTGAAAATCCCAGTGATTTGTCTTTGAGGTCGGATATTAAATCTGGCGATGAGATTGAGAGATTATCAATGAGTTTTGACAATATGTTAGAGCAAATCGAAGGTTATGCAAGACGCCAAACGCGCTTTGTTAGCGATGTGAGTCATGAACTGCGAACACCGATTGCTGTTATTAAAGGACATCTAGGTTTGCTTCAACGTTGGGGTAAAGATGACCCTGAAATATTGTGTGAAAGTCTTGATGCTGCTTACCATGAAGCTGATCGAATGTCGATTATGGTAAATGATATGCTAGATATGGTTCGTGTTCAAGGAAGTTTTGACCTACACAAAGGTGAAATTACTGATTTGAAACAATCTATTGATTTAGTTTTAGGGAATTTTCGAATTTTGTATCCTGATTTTCGTTTCTCTTTGACATCGACGATTGATGATTGTATCTATGCTGAAATTTACAAAGATCATTTTGAACAAGCTATTTTGATTTTAATTGATAATGGCGTTAAATATTCTTCAGGTAGTAGAAATATCCATGTGACTTTGGATGTTTTAGGAGATGATGCGATTGTGAAAGTTCGTGATGAGGGTGAGGGAATCTCACAGGAAGATTTGAATCACATCTTTAAGCGTTTCTATCGCACAGATAAGTCACGTAACCGTGTTTCGACACAAGGTGGGCTTGGAATTGGCTTAGCCATTCTTAAGCAAATCGTAGATGCCTATAACCTTAAAGTTAGCGTCAGTAGTGTAGTTGACGAGGGAACTGAGTTTACTCTAGTTATCCCAAGGGTTATGGCAAAATAACATTAAAAGACAGACTGAGCTCTTTTCTCGGTCTGTTCGTTTTTCTAATGAAGTATGTCATGATATTTTGTTAGAAAAGGGAAAGCGACAACTGAACCGGCTTGGACTGGTATTACTTTCATAATGAGTGAATTTATGTTAAAATTAAGTATTAAAATAATTGGTAAAATGGGGTGTTTGTATGCGTTGTCCAAAATGTAATTATAATAAATCGAGCGTCATCGATAGCCGTCAAGCAGAGGATGGTAATACGATTCGACGACGCCGAGAATGTGAAAATTGTCATGCGCGTTTTACAACCTTTGAACGCGTTGAAGAACTACCCTTGTTAGTCATTAAAAAAGACGGAACGCGTGAACAATTTTCTCGAGAAAAAATCCTAAATGGTATTTTTCAAAGTGCACAAAAACGTCCAGTATCAAGCGATGATATTGAACAAGTGGTATCTCGTATCGAACAAAAAGTTCGTAGTGAATATGAAAGTGAAGTTCCGAGTACTGTGATTGGTAATCTGGTTATGGATGAGTTGGCAGAACTTGATGAAATTACTTATGTTCGCTTTGCCTCAGTTTATAAATCATTTAAAGATGTTGATGAGATTGAGGAACTTTTGCAGCAAATTACGAATCGTGTGCGTAGCAAAAAGAAAAGAAGTAAGCTAAATGAGACCGATTGATGAATTTTCTTATGTCAAAAACAATAAGGTTTTGTTGGATTCTGATAGTCTAAGTCAGCTTTATCATCCTGTTATCGGGAACCATGCTGTGCTTTTGTATGAGTATCTGCTTGCTTTCTTTGATGATGGTATCAAACGTCACAAGTTTAGTGAGATTTTGAATCACTTACAGTTGAGCATGCAAGAAGTCGAGGAAGCTCTGGCTATCTTAACCGCAGTAGACTTACTGGTTTTATATCAAACACGAGATGCTTATGTTTTGAAATTACAACCAGCTTTAAATCGTGAAACGTTCTTAGCTAATGCAATTTACCGTCGTTTATTAGAACAACGGATTGGCGATGTTGCGGTGGCTGAGTTGGATGTGGTTCTGCCTGATGGTGCGCGTGATGTTTCTAAGAAGTTCTCTGATATTTTTTCAGTAGATGAAACTCCAAAAGTGCCTAAGATAGTATCAAAAAACCATTTCGATTTGGACAGTTTTGAGCGTTTGATGTTACGTGATGGTTTGCAATTCAAAGATGAAAAAGCTGATGTAGTTAAGATTTATAGTCTAGCTGATAAATACAACATGAATTGGTTTGACACTTATCAATTGGCAAAAAGTACGGCTATTAATGGCAAGATTTCGCCACAACGAATGACGGTGCAGCTTGAGCAGAAAAAAATGGCTAATAACCAAACCAAAGAGCAATTTGATGCTAAAGAACAAGTGATTATCAGAGAAGCTAAACAAGCTTCTGCCAAGGAGTTTCTTAAAAAAATCAAAGCGCCTCGTCGTGCTGTGGTTACTGAAAGTGAGCGAAAAGTTTTAGAAGAACTAGCAAATATGAGTTTCTTAGATGAAGTTATTAACGTTATGGTTCTTTATACTTTGAACAAAACACAGTCAGCCAATATCAACAAACCTTATATCATGAAGGTTGCAAATGATTTTGCTTACCAAAAAATTACGACAGCTGAAGCGGCTGTTCTTAAGATGCGTAGTTTCACGAAACGAAATAAAGAACACAAAGCTAAAGCGAAATTGACTAAAACTAATGTTCCAGAATGGACAGCAAAAGAATACAAGCATGTTGCGACAGCTGAAGAAAAGGAAAAACTAGAAGAGCTTAGACGTAGCATGTTAGAAGATTAAGGAGTGAGTGATGGAAAAAATCGGACAAACCTTGGCTAAACAGCTTTGCCAAAGTCGAACTGATCTTAATGAATTGACTCAAGCTATTTTAGCGGATAAGGAAATTGCTGATTTTATCACGTCAAATGGCTTGACCCAAGAGCAGATTAATCGTAGCCTCCCTAAGTTTAATCAATTTATGGTCGAACGTGAGAAGTTTCAAAATCAAGAAGCTTCATATGTGGCAAAAGGTTATAAGCCTGCTCTTAGCATGAATGAAGGATATGCCGATGTCATTTATTTAGAGACTCGCGAGTTGGTAGAAGCTAAAAAACGTCAAGATATTAAAAATCGTGTGACTTTGATTGGTTTGCCAACAAGTCTGAAGCATATTTCAACGGATGACATTGACCTTGGCGACCCTAACCGTATTGAGATTTATAATTATTTGAATAATTACATTAAAAATCTTGAGGATAAACCGCAAAAGGGACTTTATGTTTTTGGAACCTTTGGTGTCGGGAAATCTTATTTGATGGCTTATTTGGCAAATCGTCTGTCAGCTAAGTATGGCAAGTCAACAACGCTGCTACATTTTCCAACTTTCTGTGTTGACATTAAGAATGCCATTAATACTGGTACTGTGAAAGAACAGATTGACCAGATTAAGCAGTCTGAGATTCTGGTACTGGATGATATTGGTGCTGAGCAACAAAGTTCTTGGATTCGTGATGATGTGCTCCAAGTGATTCTTCAGTATCGCATGCAAGAAAATCTGCTAACGTTCTTCACTTCTAACCTTGATTTTAAGGGACTTGAAGAACACTTCTCAATCTCACGTTCTGGTGATGAAACTTGGCAAGCCAAACGTGTTATGGAACGTATCCGTTATCTAGCTCGAGAAATTCATCTCCAAGGTGAAAATCGACGTTAATTGTATAAATCATTAAGAGTGATAAATAGATAAAAGAATGTGAAAGGAATTTCGGCGAAGACATCCAAGATGTTTTCGTGTGGCAAGCAGTCACTTAAAGCAGTCCTGAGCTGTTTTAACGAACAGGTATTAAGAATTATGGCTTTACCTACAGTTGCTATTGTCGGACGTCCAAACGTCGGCAAATCGACTTTGTTTAACCGTATCGCAGGTGAGCGTATTTCAATTGTTGAAGATGTCGAGGGTGTTACTCGTGACCGTATCTATACAACAGGTGAATGGCTTAACCGCAAGTTTTCATTGATTGATACTGGTGGTATCGATGATGTTGATGCACCATTTATGGAACAAATCAAACATCAAGCTGATATTGCCATGACAGAAGCAGATGTTATCGTCTTTGTGGTATCAGGGAAAGAAGGTGTGACAGATGCTGATGAGTACGTTTCAAAAATCTTGTACCGTACCAATAAACCAGTTATTCTAGTTGTTAATAAAGTGGACAACCCAGAAATGCGTAATGATATCTACGATTTCTACTCACTTGGTCTTGGCGATCCATACCCAGTTTCATCTGTTCACGGGATTGGTACAGGGGATGTTTTGGATGCTATTGTTGAAAACCTTCCTATGGAAGAAGAAGACGAAAATCCAGATATCATCAAATTCAGTTTGATTGGACGTCCAAACGTTGGTAAATCAAGCTTGATTAATGCGATTCTTGGTGAAGAACGTGTTATCGCAAGTCCAATTGCTGGTACAACACGTGATGCCATTGATACAAACTTTACTGACAGCGAAGGTCAAGAATATACAATGATTGATACTGCTGGTATGCGTAAATCTGGTAAAGTTTATGAAAACACTGAAAAATACTCAGTGATGCGTTCAATGCGTGCTATTGACCGTTCAGATATTGTTCTTATGGTTATTAACGCTGAAGAAGGTATTCGTGAGTATGATAAACGTATCGCTGGTTTTGCACATGAAGCTGGTAAAGGGATTATCATCGTTGTTAACAAATGGGATACCATCGAAAAAAATAACCACACTGTAGCAAAATGGGAAGAAGACATTCGTGATCAATTCCAATTCTTGTCCTATGCTCCAATTATCTTCGTATCAGCAGCAACAAAACAACGTTTGAACAAATTGCCTGAAATGATTAAGAAAATCAGTGAAAGTCAAAACAAACGTATTCCATCAGCTGTTCTTAACGATGTTATCATGGATGCGATTGCTGTTAACCCAACACCAACAGATAAAGGTAAACGTTTGAAAATCTTCTACGGTACACAAGTTTCCGTTAAACCACCAACGTTTGTTATCTTCGTTAACGAAGAAGAGCTTATGCACTTCTCATACATGCGTTTCTTGGAAAATCAAATCCGTGCTGCATTCGGTTTCGAAGGTACACCAATCAACTTGATTGCCCGTAAACGTAAATAAGACGAAAGCACCTGTCGGGGTGCTTTTAAAATGTACACAAGATTATTTTTTAATCTAAATAGATTCTAAATATTGTTACACTTCAATTTTTAGATTTCATTTGCGAGCGAAGGGAGCATTAGATGATACTTTACGTCGTGGTGAAAGTGGCTAGAACTTAATAAAGTTAGCTACCCGAAAGTTTTGAGACCTTAGGCTCAAAACTTAGGCATGGAATTCTTTGGATTCCTTCAACAGTCCACTGGACTGTTGAACTTTCCGACGGCACCACCTAAGTAAAGTATCAAAAATAAACTTGATTAATCATTTTTTCAAGCTAAAGAGAGTTGAATCTGATATAATTAAAGGATAAGGAAAAAGGTGGTGGCTTAGATTGGGTAGAATGATTCCAGGTCGAATTCGCAATCAAGGGATAGAACTTTACGAACAAGGTTTGGTTGATGTTATCAGTAAGCAAGAAGATTTAATTCAGGCAAAGGTGGGAACGCACCATCTTCAATATTCGCTAGAAGATGAACAAGTAAGATGTGACTGTGACTTTTTTGCCAAGAAAAAATATTGTGAGCATTTAGCAGCCGTAGAATACTATCTTAAGAATAATATGGAAGGAAAAGAGTTATCAGATGAATTGAGCTCACACCAAGAAACACAGCAAGAAACTAAGAAAAATACCTCTTTTGGTAGTGTTTTTTTGGATGGCTTGGTGATTAACGATGATGATACCACAAAATATCGCTTGGCAGCTCATGGTAATCAAAGCCCATATTCATCAGATTATTGGTGGACGTTGAAAATTAATCGATTGCCAGATGACCGCGCATATGTTGTCCGAGATATTAAAGCCTTTTTGAATGCTGTTAAAAATGAGGGATATTACCAGATTGGGAAAAATTATTTTGAACCTTTGTCATTGATTCAATTTGATGAAGCCAGTCAGGAATTGATTCAATTTTTATGGCGAGTGATTCCAGATGGTGATCATCTTGATGTTGACTACATCTTACCAAATCATGGTCGAAATCTTTCATTGACAAGTGGAACTTTTGAAGAAGGTATCAACCTCTTTAATGACCTTTATGATTTTTCATTTGAACACAATCATCAAACTTATGGACAGCTGATTTTTAGACCACTAAGTGGTTTAGAAGACCTAATTCAATTTAAAGTGGTGGTTCATCGTCAATCAATTGAATTAATCATTAGTGAAAAAGAATATCAACCGCTCTTTAATAATGCCTTTTTGTTCACAAATGGGTTTATTTATAGTTTGAATTTGAAGCAACAAAAGATTTTAACGGCCATTCGCAGTTTGCCAATTGAAGCTGATTTGGCGAAACATTTGTTCTTTGATTTAGATGATCAAGCCAAATTAGCAGCCAGTCTTTTAGATTTTAAAGAGCTTGGTAAGGTGGAAGCGCCGAAAAGTTTTGATATTCGTGATTTCAAAGTAACTTTTTATTTAGAACTCAATGAATACCGAGAAGTTGCTTTGCACGTCTCTTTTGATTATGGCAATGTCACTGTTCATAGCAAACGTGAGCTTGAGGAATTACCGTTTGCCAGTCATTTTAAACATGAAGAAAAAGTCTTTAGAACCTTGGAAGCTAATGGTTTCTCAGCTTCATTCTTGTCTTACCATGCGCCGTTAGCTGATAAGGATTTGTATGATTTCTTCACACGAACTTTGGGACAATTAGCGCGACTAGGTCAGGTCACTTTGTCTGATGAGTTGGAGGAAATGCGACAATTTGAAGAGCCAAAGGTTTCTGTTCATACTAAAGGTGGTCTGCTAGATATCTCATTTGATTTTTCTACAGTTTTTGAAAATGATATTGATGGTGCCTTAGAAGCGCTCTTTAAAAATCAACCTTATTTTGTCAATGGGTCTGGTAAGTTAGTTGTCTTTGATGAAGAAACCCAACGTGTTAGTAGCACTCTTCAAAACTTACGTGCCAAACAACTGGATAATGGGCATTTGCAACTGGATGCTATTTCAGCTTTCCAAATTTCAGATTTGTTCCAAGGAAATGACCGCATTTCTTTCTCAAAAGAATTTGAACAATTGGCACATGATTTAACACATCCAGAAGAATTTGAAGTCACTTTACCACCTCTACAAACACAATTGCGTGATTACCAAATGACTGGTGTTCGTTGGATGTCCATGCTTGACTACTACGGCTTTGGTGGTATTCTAGCTGATGATATGGGACTGGGTAAAACCCTTCAAACCATTGCTTTTCTAGTTTCGCACTTAAAAGAAAAAACGCGTATTTTAATCTTATCACCGTCAAGTTTGATTTATAACTGGAAAGATGAATTCACTCGCTTTGCGCCTGAGATTGACGTGGCTGTTTCTTATGGTTTAAAAGCTGTGCGTGATGAAATTATCGCTGAAAATCATCAGGTGGTGATTACAAGCTACTCTTCTTTCCGCCAAGATTTTGCAGAATACAATCAATTGAATTTTGATTATTTGATTTTGGATGAAGCACAGGTGATGAAAAACATCCAAACGAAGATTGCGCATTACTTGCGTCAATTTGAAGTTAAGAATTGCTTCGCCCTTTCAGGAACACCAATCGAAAATAAACTCCTTGAAATTTGGTCAATTTTCCAAATCGTATTGCCAGGTTTATTACCAGATAAAAAACACTTTTTAAAAATGGATGCCAAACAAGTCGCACGATTTATCAAGCCGTTTATTATGCGTCGTCGCAAAGAAGAAGTTCTGCCAGAGTTGCCAGATTTGATTGAAATCAATTATCCAAATGAGCTTGATCATAAGCAAAAAGCCATTTATCTTGCACAGCTCCGTCAAATGCAAGAAACCATTGCTGGAGCTTCAGATGCGGATATTAATCGTCGTAAAATCGAGATTTTATCAGGCATCACACGCCTGCGTCAAATCTGTGATACCCCAGCGCTCTTTATGGATTATCAGGGAGAAAGTGGAAAACTTAATAGTCTTCGTGATTTATTAACGCAAATCAAAGAAAATGGTCACCGAGCACTTATCTTCTCACAATTTCGTGGCATGCTGGATATTGCTGAACAAGAGATTGAAGAACTGGGCTTAACTTCATATAAGATTACTGGTTCGACACCAGCCAATGTTCGTCAAGAAATGACTCGTGCCTTTAACAATGGTTCAAAAGAGACCTTCTTGATTTCCTTGAAAGCAGGAGGAGTAGGTTTGAACCTGACAGGGGCTGATACCGTTATTCTGATTGACCTTTGGTGGAACCCAGCGGTGGAAATGCAAGCCATCAGCCGTGCTCACCGTATTGGTCAAAAAGAAAATGTTGAAGTCTATCGTTTGATTACGCGTGGGACTATTGAAGAAAAAATCCTTGAGATGCAAGAAAGTAAGAAAAATCTTGTCACGACAGTTCTTGATGGTAATGAAACAAGAGCAAGCATGACCATCGAAGAAATCAAGGAAATTCTTGGATTAGAGCATTAAGATTTAAGTCAGTCTAACCTTTAAGGAAGACTGACTTTCTTTTTATGAAAACTTTGAAAAATGGAATGAATTAGTTTATAATAAAAATGCTACAAAGTTGGAGCTACGTTTAAAAAGTTAGGGGCTTAGGCCTGGTTTTTAAGCGTTAGCATTTAGTTACTAGGACGAGGGGTTGTCAAGGATAAGTTCCCCATATTTCTTAGTGAGTGATGATAATTAATAAACATAATACGTTAAGAGAGGATGTGACGCTGTGATTAGAAATCAAAGACGCTTTCCGCTTGTTGCAGACGGGGAGCCAGTAAGCAATCCCCCCAAAGTAATGGCTTTATATGAAAATGAAGACTTGATTACCAATATTCACGGAGCTTATCAAGATAAAAGCTATGATGATGTTACTAGAGACTATAATTTTGTTGGCAAAGATGAACAAGATGCCAGCCGCATAGAATCGGTGACTCAAGGTAAATCTTATGCTGAGTTAGCGCGTGAAGAAGCAAGACGTGATATTCGAAGAAAACGTCAAGATTACCTTTCAAAAGAAGTAAAAGCGCCGTCTAAGGCAGCTTTACAGCAGCAGCTTAAGGCAACATTGCCTAAGAAAACAGCAAAGCCTACAAGCAGTTTGAGTCATTTAGCTGAAAAATTGCATCAAGATGATTATATCTTGGCAGAGATTCCCGTAACCTATAAAAAGCCAGATAATTCATCAACAATTAAACCTAAGAAAAATAATTATGACTTCTTAAAAGAAAGTCAAATTTATAATAAGGAAGTCTTGCAAAGTCAAAGAGAACACAAAGTGGCTCAAGAATTGAATTTAACACGCTTTGACGATGCAAAATAAACTGCACTGCAGTTGTATATAGAGGAGAAAACATGTCTAAAACCTATCATTTTATCGGAATTAAAGGATCTGGTATGAGTGCTCTTGCTTTGATGTTGCACCAAATGGGACACAAAGTTCAAGGAAGTGACGTTAGTAAATACTATTTCACACAACGTAGTTTAGAACAAGCAGGAATTGAAATTCTTCCATTTTCTGAAGACAATATCACATCAGATGTTGAATTAATTGCCGGTAATGCTTTCCGTGAAGATAACAATGTCGAAATTGCCTATGCTGTCAAAAATGGTTTCCAATTTAAACGTTACCATGAATTCCTTGGTGATTTCATGCGCCAATTCACAAGTTTTGGTGTAGCAGGTGCGCACGGAAAAACTTCAACAACAGGTTTGATGGCACATGTTCTTAAAAACATTACAGACACATCATACTTAATTGGTGATGGTACTGGACGTGGTTCAGCTAACAGCAATTACTTTGTCTTTGAATCTGACGAATACCAACGTCACTTCATGCCTTACCACCCAGAATACTCAATCATCACAAACATCGACTTTGACCACCCTGATTATTTCAAGAGCATTGATGATGTTTTCGATGCTTTCAATGATTACGCAAAACAAGTTCAAAAAGCTTTGTTCTTGTTTGGTGATGATCCATATCTTCGTAAAATCACATCTGATGCAGATATTTACTACTATGGATTTAAAGATAGCGATGATTTCATGGCTTATGATGTTGTTCGTACAACAAACGGATCTGCTTTCAAAGTAAAACATGGTGAAGAAGAATTTGGTTCATTCCACCTTCCAGCATTTGGTCGTCACAATATCTTGAATGCGACAGCTGTTATTGCTAACCTTTACGTAGCAGGTATTGATATGGAATTGGTAGCAGAACACATGAAGACATTTGCTGGTGTTAAACGTCGTTTCACTGAAAAAGTAATTAACAACACAACAATCATTGATGACTTTGCTCACCATCCAACTGAAATCGTTGCGACGCTTGATGCTGCACGTCAAAAATACCCAAGCAAAGAAATCGTAGCTGTTTTCCAACCACACACATTCACACGTACAATTGCACTTTTGGATGAATTCGCTAATGCTTTGAATCAAGCTGATTCAGTTTACTTAGCACCAATCTATGGTTCAGCACGTGAAGTTGACCATGGTGATGTTAAAGTTGAAGACTTGGCTATTAAAATTAATAAATCAGCTAAAGTTATCAGCCTTGATAATGTCTCACCATTACTTGACCATGATAATGCTGTTTACGTCTTCATGGGTGCTGGTGATATCCAAATGTATGAACGTTCATTTGAAGAATTGTTGGCAAGCTTGGCTAACAACACACAATAATAACCAATTATCTTGAAAAGGAGCGAAAGCTCTTTTTCTTTTGTGGAGGATTTTATGATTATCAGAAATGTACGCCTTGAGGATTTAGAGGCTATCGTAGCTATTGAACATGAGAATTTTTCTGACCAAATAGCAGCAAGTTGAGAAGATATGAAACAACGTATTTTGACCATTCCAGATACGTTCTTAGTAGCTGAGCTTGCTGGGAAGATTTGTGGTTACATTGAAGGACCTGTGATTGGACAACGTTACTTAACAGATGATTTATTCCATCACGTTGTTAAAAATCCTGACCACGGAGGTTTTATTGCTATTACGAGTCTTTCGATTGCCCCTGATTTTCAGAATTAAGGTATCGGGATGGCTTTGCTGGCTACGATGAAAGATTTAACTGTTACTAGAAAGTGCATAGGTCTCACCTTGACCTGTCATGAGCAGCTTATCCCTTACTATGAGAGAAATGGTTTTATCGATGAGGGAGAGGCAGACTCAGCACATGGCGGAACCACTTGGTTTAATATGGTTTGGGAGTCCCCAGCAGTAGCGTAAGAAGCGACAAAGTGATTGTTAAGAATAGATAACAAAGACTGCTGCGAGTTGATTTTCACTATATTTTAGGATATAATGGCGATTGATTAAGAGTAGGAGGATAAGCTTTGACCGAATTTAACGACGATAAGCCAAAAACTCAAAAAGAAAAAAGTTTTAAGGAGCAAATTTTAGCTGAACTTGAAGAAGCTAATTGCTTACGCAAGCAACATGATTTAGAACCTCGCCAAAAGGAAAAAGAAGCAGAAGAATTTGCGCATCGAACGGCTGAACTAATGGCTGAATACGAAGCAGAAGATCGAAGAGAGCGTCAAGAGGCTAAGATTCGAGAAGAAAAACGTCACCTTGAAGAGAAAGCGAAAACTGCTTTAGCTGAGAATCAGATTGAAACCAAAATAGATAATCAAAAAATTAAAGACATACTGAGAAATATCGATCAGACCTTCAACCCTGATGGAGCAGAGTCAGCTAAGGCTGATGATGAGCACGAAAGTTACTTAGTGAGAGCAACAGATGGTGTGGGTTATGATGGTAATCCAGATATTTCTGATACCCCTTCAGGTGAGTCTGAATCAAAAGATAATCTTCAATTTGAGCAAGATTCTGAGCAATCAGATGAAACAGAGACAGACTTGGAGAATAGAGTGGGAACAAAACGCAGAAGAAAACGTCAAAAGACAAATAGTTTAGCAGGAAAAATTGCTTTATTTTTAATTTCAACAATTATCATTACCTTAATCGCAACAGGTTTCTTTGTGTACCGCTATGTTGATAGTTCTATTAAGCCACTTGATAGTTCATCAAAGAAATATATTACGGTTGATATTCCAGAAGGATCTGGGAACAAATACATCGGACAAATCCTTGAGAAATCTGGTGTGATTAAGAGTGCAACTGTCTTTAATTACTACACAAAATTTAAAAATTACAGCAATTTCCAAAGTGGATACTATAATTTGCAACCAAGCATGGATTTGGATGAAATTTGTAAACAACTTAAAGAAGGTGGAACTCCTCAACCAGAAAAACCGTCGCTTGGTAAAATCTTGGTAACTGAAGGTTACACAATCAAGCAAATTTCTGAAGCTGTGACTAAAAATGCAGCTAAGAAACATGCTTCAACGCCATATACGACTGATGATTTCTTGAAAGTTGTTCAAGATGATGCCTTTATTTCAAAAATGACAGCTAAGTATCCAAAACTTTTAGGCAGTCTTCCTGAGGCTGATAAAGTAACTTATCGACTAGAAGGTTACCTTTTCCCAGCAACATACAGCTACTATGAAAAGACAAGTATGGAAGATATTGTTGAGAACATGATTTCAACAATGGATTCTTATATGTCTCAGTACTACGATACTATTGCTGCAAGTGGAAAATCAGTTAACGATGTTTTAACCCTTGCATCATTAGTTGAAAAAGAAGGTTCAACTGATGATGATCGCAGAAATATTGCTAGCGTCTTTTATAATCGCATAAATAATGACATGCCACTCCAAAGTAATATTGCTATCTTGTATGCAATGGGTAAACTTGGTGAAGAGACTAGTCTAGCGGCTGATGCAAGTATTGACACATCAATTGATTCACCGTATAATGTTTATACCAACACTGGTTTGATGCCTGGTCCGGTAGACGCTCCTAGTCTATCGGCTATCGAGGCAACTGTTAACCCTGCTTCAACGAATTACTATTACTTCGTTGCAGATGTTAAGACAGGTAAGGTCTACTACTCAGAAAACTTTGATGACCACAAAGCTAATGTTGAAAAATATGTTAATAGTCAAATAAATGAATAATTGATGACAAACATGGTGTGACTAACATCATGTTTGTATTTGTAGATTATCCAAAAAAAAATAAATTTTTAGAAAAGAGATAGAAAATGGCAGAAAAAACTTATCCAATGACCCTTGCTGAAAAAGAACAACTTGAACAAGAATTAGAAGAACTAAAATTAGTTCGTCGTCCAGAAGTTGTTGAACGTATTAAAATCGCTCGTTCATACGGTGACCTTTCAGAAAACTCTGAGTACGATGCAGCCAAAGACGAACAAGCATTTGTTGAAGGCCAAATCCAAATTATTGAAACTAAAATCCGTTATGCTGAAATCATTGATAGCGATGCTGTAGCAAAAGATGAAGTTGCTATCGGTAAAACAGTCACTGTTCAAGAAGTTGGAACAACTGATAAAGATGTCTATCATATCGTTGGTGCTGCTGGTGCTGATATCTTCTCAGGTCGTATCTCTAACGAAAGCCCAATCGCTCAAGCTTTGATTGGTAAGAAAACAGGCGACATCGTGACAATCGAATCACCTGCTGGAAACTACGATGTTGAAATCATCAGCGTTGAAAAAACTGCTTAATCATAAAAAAGGCTGTTAAGCCTTTTTTATTTATCCTGTTATAAAAGGTAAACTAAAACACCAGGAAGGTTATCTGGCTCTATAATTTCTGTAGTGGGTAAAATCCTGCTAAGAAGTTATGGAGCTTTTGAGTATACAAAAAGTCCCATATGACTTAAAATTTAAAGCGACGTAACAATAAATAGAAAGAATCATATGAGGCAACTCTATCATACTATAGAATTAATCGGAATTAAAGACAAAATATCACTTTAACTAAAGTTTGGAAAGTTCTAAAATGAAGTTAGCCACCTAAGGGTATCAGAAATACATCACTAAAGCCATTAAGCTTCCTTATTCTAATGCCAAACTTGAAGCAACCAACAAGCTCATCAGAGATATTAAACGAAACGCTTTTGGTTACAGAAACTGTGACAACTTTAAAAAACGCATTTACCTCGCTTTGAACAGCAAAAAAGCGAGAACAACAATTGTTCTCGCCAGAGCTTAACTTTGCCACCCACTACAGTTGACAAAGAGCCGGTTATCTTCCTGATGTTTTAATTTATGAATTATTTACGGTGACGTTGTTTACCAGCGTTACGGTTACTTTTCTTAGGTTTGTTAAGTTGAGTAGTTGCAGCGGCAGGTGTAACGTCTTTACGTTTAGTTGATTTGTATGTTTTTGGAGGATTCTTTTCAAATTCTTCAGCGATTTGTTTACGAAGTTTTGGTTTAATGATAAACATTGTAATCAATTGTTGAATGATTGAGAAGAAACCACCGACCAACCAGTAAAGGAGAACACTTGCTGGCATGCTCATACCGAAGAAGACCATCATGAGCGGCATCACGTACATTGTTCCTTTCATGGCAGCACGTTGTTCTTCAGCGACCGCTTGCATTGATAACCATGATTGGAAGAAGTAGAGGATAGCGATAACAGCTGTTAGTGGCATGCTACGGCTTCCAAGGTCAATACCCAGGAAAGTACTTTCAGAAACACCTTGTGTGTATTGAGCGGCAAAGTACATAGCTGAGAAGAATGGCATTTGGACAAGAAGTGGAAGACATCCCATACCGCCAAGCATGTTAATGCCATTTTCTTTTTGCGCAGCCATTAATTCTGTTTGGGCAGCTAATTTTTCTTCTTGAGTAGTTGCATTGCGCATTCGTTCGTTGATTGGTGCAAAGATTGGTTTTAAGTAAGCCATCTTTTCTGATTGGTAACTTGCTTTCCATGATTGGTAAAGTCCAAGCGGAAGAATGATACAACGAACAATGATTGTTACTAAGATAATAGCTAAGCCAAATCCAAGGTCCATGTTATTGGCAAAATGTTGGATAAGTTTTGCCATTGGTTCACCAAGCACATGCCAAATAGTCCCTGTTGGGTTACCATGTGAATCTTGGCTGACACAACCACTTAGTAAGAACAATAACGATAAGCTTAGTCCTGAAAAGAGGACGCGATTTAGTTTCTTTTTCAATTGATTGTTTCCTTTTATTATAATACCCTATTATTTTACTGTTTTTTCTGTATTTTCTCAATACGTCTGTAGTCTTATTTATAGAATTAGTTGGCAATTTGAAAATCAGTATAGTCTTTAAAATTAGCCATTTTGACATCGACGTAGGTTACTTTTGCCCATTTAGATGGTCCTTTGCGAATTTCTTGAATAAATTTTGCCATTTTAGCGGAATCATCGGATTGGGCGAGGATTTCAACGGTGCCATCATCATTATTCCAAACGCGACCGTAAATATCACCTAGACTTTGAGCAAGGGCGAAAGTCGAATAACGAAAACCCACTCCTTGAACTCGGCCTGAGACAATTAGACGAACTTTTTTCATCTCACTTTCCTCCTTATAAATACTTGTTAATTTTATCTAGTTTTATTATAACATAAGCAGTTTATGACTGCTTATGTTATAATAGGCATAAAGTTAAAAAAGAATAGTTAAGTAAGATTACTGATTAATGATTACTGGAATTGGTAGTTGTTAACTAAAAAATTAGTGAGGAATATATGTCCGAAAAACGTCCAAGACTTGAAGATGTAGCTGCTTTGGCGGGTGTTTCCAAAACAACTGTTTCCAGAGTTTTAAATAATAGGGGATACTTAAGTAAAGAAACAATTCAAAAAGTTAATGACGCAATGAAAGAAATAGGCTATCAGCCAAATATTATTGCACGACAATTCTATACACAAAAGACTAACTTAGTCGGACTTATCTTCCCTACTATTAATAATCCATTCTTTGCGCAACTAGAAGCTGAAATGGAACTTCTTTTGTACAAAAAAGGATATAAAGTTTTAATTGGTAATTCACAAAATGATCCAGATAAAGAAGAAGATTATTTGAATCAATTACTGAGTCATCAGGTTGATGGTTTAATTGTTGGGGCGCATAACCAGGGGTTAAGTGAGTATCAAAACAGAAACTTACCAATTGTTTCTATTGATAGAATTATGAATGAGGATATTCCTGTTATTTCTTCGGATAATTACCAAGGTGGGAGGATAGCTACAGAAAAACTAATTTCTGCTGACTGTCAGTATATTGTACATACTAATGGTCCTATAGAATTACAGACACCAGCTCAGAAGCGTCGTATTGGTTATGAAGATACCATGATAGAACATGGATTGACACCGATAACTTATCATCTTGACTTTAATATTAGTCAGGAAGAAAAAAGGGAGCGTCTACGTCACATTTTTGTAGAACATCCGGAAGTTGATGGTATTTTTGCATCTAATGATACTGATGCAGCTATTTTGTTATCTTTAGCACAAGAATTTGACCGTAATGTTCCAAATGATTTAAAAATTATTGGATATGATGGCGCAGATATGGCACGCTTATTACTCCCTCATCTTTCGACTATTCAGCAGCCTATCAATGAGATGGCTGAACTAGCAGTAACCATTTTAGATAATCGGATTAATGGTAAAGGTGACGAAGCCACTTCATATACATTACCGGTGAAACTGATTGAAGGTAAAACTTGTTAAATATAAGCAGAAGTAATTAATATTTTTTACAACAGACTCTACATTCTATTTATATGAGAATGTAGAGTTTTTTGCTTGTTTTTACAAGTATATAAAATGTCACATTATTCCTAAAATAATAAGTTAGTATTTGGGTTAAGTCAATGGTGCTACTGGCTAATATTTTTTTGCAAAATATATATATCAACCGGTTGACATATAAAAATGTAAGCGTTATAATATAAATAACTTCTAGAGGAAAACAATTACATTATATGTTAACCGGTTGATATAAAAAGAGGATAATTATGAATGAAATGACTGTTACTAACCAGCGTTATCGCCTGAACTATCATTTAATGGCCAAATCAGGATGGATTAATGATCCTAATGGTTTATCATATTTTAAGGGGTATTACCATATCTTTTATCAATATTATCCATATGACTCTGAGTGGGGGCCAATGCATTGGGGACATGCTAGAAGTAAAGATTTGGTTCATTGGGAAACACTACCAGTTGCTTTAACACCAGGAGCAAGCGAAGATGGCTGCTTTTCAGGTAGTGCGATTGAGTATGATGGAAAATTATGGTTGATTTATACTGGTCACCATTATACTGATCCAACAGATCAAGAACAATTTTATGAAGATCAGAATCTTGCCTACAGTACTGATGGTATCCATTTTAAAAAATATGAAGGTAACCCTGTTTTGAGAACACCTGTCGGTAACACCAAACATTTTAGAGATCCAAAAGTTTGGCAAGATAGTGATAATTTCTATATGGTTTTGGGAAGTCAAGAGGAGAATGGATTAGGTAGAGCGTTGCTATATCGTTCTAAAAATTTAATTGATTGGGAATTTATTTCAGTATTATCACAAGCTATCGATTGTGATAGAGAAGGTTTTATGTGGGAATGTCCAGATTTCTTCAGATTAAATGGAGAAGATGTTTTACTAATGTCTCCACAAGGAGTTCAAGAAGATGGCGATAAATACCGTAACCTGAATCAGACAGGCTATTTACTTGGACAATTAGATGACAACAATGGTGTCTTCCATCGTGGGAAGTTTTTCGAGATTGATAATGGTCATGATTTCTATGCAACTCAAACTTTACTGACATCAGATGGACGTCGTGTTATGATAGCTTGGATGAATGCCTGGGATTCTCCGATGTATGAAAAAGAAGATGGTTGGGCAGGAGCTTTAACATTACCAAGAGAATTGGTTATTCGTGATGGTCGACTTTGTCAGTTGCCAATTAAAGAATTAAAAACTTTGCGCGAAAAGATATTATTTGATGGAAAACTTGAAAAAGATGTACCTTATACTTTAGAAGATAGCAGTGAAATTATTATTGATGCTCAACATATTAATTCTGGTCAATTCTTAAGTCTTTTTGATGGTAGTAATAGTTTAAAAATATCCATTGATCGTGATGGTGATCGAATTATTTTAAATCGAACAACTACTGATGGTGAACGTGTCGCTCATATGTCATTATCTGATAGCTTGTCTTTACATATCTATGTAGATAGTAGCTCTGTTGAAATTTTCGTGAATCAAGGAAGTGTCACTTTTACAGAAAGGATGTATTGGCAGGATAAAATTAACCTAAGGCTGTTAGCAGACTGTGATAATCAATCATGTATCTATCAATTGGAAAGAAATGCAAATAGTTACTAAGATTTAAGAGGTAAATTATGAGTAATTTTAAAAAGTATACTGCTAATCCGTTTTATATGAGCAATTCCTTGATGATTCTTTTATTCTTTACAGGTTGGGGAATTTGGTGGTCATTTTTTCAAATTTGGTTAACAACTAAGCAAGGTTTTTCAGGAACACAAGTTGGAACAATCTATTCTTTCAATTCAGCTATAACATTGATTTTAATGTTTGTGTATGGTTCACTACAGGATAAGCTTGGAATTAAAAAAAATCTATTAATTTTTTGTGTTTCTTGTGAAGTATTTTTAGGTCCTTTCTTTACTTGGGTTTATGTTCCTCTATTAAAAAGTAATTTTATTGTCGGTGCTTTAATTGGTTCTATTTACCTTTCAGTAGCTTTTCTTGCTGCTTCACCAACTTTTGAAGCTTTAGCAGAACGAATGAGTCGTCGTTTTGGTTTTGAATATGGTCAAGCACGCGCATGGGGATCTTTTGGCTATGCTGTTGCGGCTTTAATCGCAGGCTTCATGTTTACACTAAATGCCTATTTGATTTTTTGGATTGGTTCAGTATTTTCAATTGTATTATTACTTGTTTTGCTTTTTATTAAACCAGAAAATGACACAGTTATCGTTACAAAATATGAAAGTAAATCTAATAACCAAGATGTCAATAATTCACCATCGCTACTAGAAATTTTGAGTGTGTTCAAGATGCCTGATCTTTGGAAAATTGTTATTTTCATCAGCATGAGTTGGACTTTCTATACTGTTTTTGATCAACAAATGTTTCCTGAATTCTTCACTACATTCTTTGGAACAGAAACAGCAGGTCAACAAGCTTATGGTGTTCTTAATTCTTTAGAAGTATTCTTAGAATCAATTATGATGGGAATTATTCCAATTATGATGAGAAAGACAGGGGTTCGTAAAAGTCTATTGATTGGATTAGTTATTATGGTTCTACGTATTGGTGGCTGTGGTTTGGTAACTAATCCTCTTGGTGTATCAATCATTAAGCTTTTACATGCTCCAGAAACTGCAATTTTTATTCTTGCAATGTTCCGTTATTTTACCCTACACTTTGATACGCGTATTTCGACGACACTTTATATGGTAGGGTTTCAAATTGCTGCACAAGTTGGACAGATTATTTTTTCAACGCCATTTGGATTATTACATGATAAAATTGGCTATCAACCAACTTTCTTAATTGTGGCAGGTATTGTATTCATTTCTGCGATATATGCTTTCTTTGTTTTAAAAAAGGACGATCAAGATGTTTATGGACAACCTTTGGAAATAAATTAAACACTACACTAAATCTCCTATTTAGGAGATTTTTTGTTATAATGTAAACATGCAAGTAGTTATAACCTCTAAATCAAATAATCTCATTAAAAAGACTAAAAAATTATTGAAAAAAAAATACCGCGAACATTCTTACTTGATTGAAGGATGGCACTTGTTTGAGGAAGCGCAAAAAGCTGGCGCTGACTTCTTAAATATTTTTGTCCTTGAAGAGCTTTCAGACCGTGTTGAAGGCTTAGCGCATGTGACTTATGTGACGCCTGAGGTATTAAAAGAATTAACAGACTCTAAGACACCACAAGGTATTATCGCGGAAGTGGTGATGCCAAACTTGCCACTAGCTGATTTGAAAGCTGGTCGCTACTTGGTATTAGAAGATGTTCAAGACCCAGGAAATGTGGGAACGATGATTCGTACAGCAGATGCTGCTGGTTTGGACGGTGTTTTGATTTCAGAAAAATCAGCTGATATTTACAATCAAAAAACGCTACGTTCCATGCAGGGGAGCCATTTTCATTTACCGATTTGGCGTACTAATGTGTATGAGGCTTGTCAGAAGTTACAAAATCTTGATGTGCCGCTGATTGCCACAACACTTTCCAAAGAGTCTGTGTCTTACAAGACCATTGAGTACAATGGAAATTTTGTGCTTGTCATGGGAAATGAAGGAAATGGCATTTCAGAGCAAATGACAAAACAAGCTGATATCTTGGCGCACATCATTATGCCTGGGCAAGCAGAAAGTTTAAATGTTGCTGTGTCAACAGGAATTCTCCTTTTTCAGTTGATTTAATTTGAAAATTGCGGTGCAGGAAAAGTAATTTTTGAGAACGTATTTTCAGTTTAATTTAAGGTCATATGCTATAATTAGAGCGAAAGAAGGTGATTCTGCATGGAAGCATATAAAAAAGATAAAGAGTTTATGGAGCTTGTTGGTCATCTTATCCAACACCCTCGTTTTCAAAAATTAGGTAATATTCCACAGCATCACTATTCGACACGTATGGAACATTCTATTAATGTGGCTTATACGAGCTACAAGATTGCCAAAAAAATTGGTTGGGATGAAAAATCCACGGCGCGAGGAGGACTTTTACACGATTTCTTTTATTACGATTGGCGAGAAACCAAGTTTAATAAGGGTCATGCGTGGGTACATCCAAGAATTGCCGTTCGAAACGCTAGAAAATTAACGACTTTAAATAAGCGTGAAGAAGATATCATTTTAAAACACATGTGGGGGGCAACGATTGCTCCGCCGCGTTATAAAGAAGGTTACATTGTGACGATGGTTGATAAGTATTGGGCTGTCAAAGAAGCCATTACACCATTTCGCAATCGTTTTGGTAAGAAAAGACGCTACAGCCGTAAGATTTTACCAAGTAACCATCGTTAATGGATAGAATTTATCAGGAAGGGAGATTCTTTTGAATCAGAACGATATTATTTACACACAGACCGATAGTGGTTTGAATCGCTTTTTTGCTAAAATTTATGGATTAGTTGGTATGGGAATCGGCTTGTCAGCCTTTGTCTCATTCTTGATGCTTTATGTCTTTACTGACAATATGATTAATATCATGACTAATCACCCATTTATTTATTATGGTGCAGTTTTCTTAGAGTTGGCTTTGGTTTTCTTAGCTAGCGGTGCTGCTCGTAAAAATACACCATCTGCTTTGCCTTTGTTTTTATTTTATTCAGCTCTGAATGGCTTTACGTTAAGTTTCATCATTGTTGCTTACACACAAACAACAGTTTTACAAGCCTTTGTCTCATCTGCCTTAGTCTTTGGTGTGATGTCAGTCCTTGGTTTTGTCATTAAAAAAGATTTGTCTGGCTTTGCAAAAGCAGCCTTGGCAGCTTTGATTGGTATCATCATTGCAAGCTTTGTCAATATTTTTGTTGGCTCAGGGATGATGAGCTTTGTTATCAGTATTATTTCAGTATTGATTTTCTCAGGGCTTATCGCTTATGACAATCAAATGATTAAGCGTGTTTATGAAGCGACAGGTGGTCAAGTTGGTGATGGCTGGGCTATTTCAATGGCACTTAGTCTTTACCTTGACTTTATCAACTTATTCTTGAATTTGCTTCGCTTGTTCGGAAGAGATGATCAATGAATTAACTAGTGCAACTTTGTTTGCACTAGTTTTTTTGTTTTTCAGGCCAAGGTCATTGGTCATTTCTTGTCTTTATGTTATAATAGTCCTAATATTTTGAAAATTAGAGGAATTAATTATGAAAACACCATTTATTTCAGCCAAAGAGCTTCAAAACATTACGAATGAATTTCCAACGCCATTTCACCTTTACGATGAAAAAGGGATTCGTGAAAAGGCTCGCGCTTTGAACAAAGCCTTTGCTTGGAATAAAGGGTTTAAGGAATATTTTGCCGTAAAAGCAACTCCAACACCAGCTATCTTGAAAATTTTACAAGAGGAAAATTGCGGGGTGGATTGTGCGACAGAAGTGGAACTTTTGATGAGCCACAAGCTTGGTTTTACTGATATTATGTTCTCATCAAATGATACGCCAGCGCGTGAATTCAAGTACGCTAGAAAAATTGGGGCAACCATTAACCTTGATGCGTATGAACATATTGCCTTTTTAAAAGAAGTGGCAGGATTACCAGATACTGTGTCACTTCGATACAATCCGGGTGGTGTTTTCTCGCTTGGAACTGATATTATGGATAATCCTGAAGAATCAAAATTTGGGATGACTAAAGACCAGTTGATTCAAGGCTTCAAAGATTTGAAAGCAGAAGGGGTCAAAAACTTCGGTATCCATTCATTCCTTGCTTCAAACACAGTGACTAATGATTACTACCCAGAATTAGCCCGTCAGTTATTTGAATTAGCTGTTGAAGTGAAAGAAAAAACTGGCGTTGTGATTAACTTTATCAATTTATCTGGTGGGGTCGGAGTCAATTATCGTCCAGAACAAAAAGCTAATGATATTGCGGCGATTGGTGAAGGGGTCCACCGTGTTTTTGATGAGGTATTGGTTCCTGCTGGACTTGGTGAGGTGAAAATCTTTACTGAACTTGGTCGCTTCATGTTAGCGCCACATGGTTTGCTTGTAACCAAAGTTCGCCACCGCAAACAAACGTATCGCACATACATTGGGGTTGATGCATCAGCCGTTAACTTGATGCGTCCAGCCATGTACGATGCTTACCATTACATCACAAACATGACCAATCCAAATGGAAAACTTGAAGTGGTCGACGTGGTTGGCTCTCTTTGTGAAAATAACGATAAATTTGCTAAACAGCGTGAATTGCCTGAGGCGCGTGTTGGTGATACCTTGGTTATCCATGATACAGGAGCACATGGCTTTTCAATGGGGTATCAGTACAATGGTCGCTTACGCTCAGCTGAAATTCTTTACCAAGAAGATGGCAGTGGACGCTTAATCCGCCGTGCCGAAACGCCAGAAGACTATTTTGCAACCATTAAAGGATTTGATTTTGAATAAGTTATAAGAGCAGTTAGCTAAGGACAACAGATGGCCTTTAGTTAGCTGTTTTTTTTATTAAGAAAAAGCTTTCAAGAATTTGTAAACTCTTTCCATTTTTGCTATAATAAATTATGTAAAAAACTTAGGAGAAAATATTCATGACAACATTTCTTTGGATTTTGTTAGTTTTGGTTGCTTTGTTTGGTGGCCTTGTTGGTGGTGTTTTTATCGCTCGTAAACAGTTTGAAAAGGAAATCGGTGAACACCCACGCTTGACGCCTGATGCGATCCGTGAAATGATGAGCCAAATGGGTCAAAAACCTAGTGAAGCAAAAATTCAACAAACGTACCGTAACATTATCAAACAATCAAAAGCAGCTGCAGCAAAAGCTAAAAAATAATCTTTACGCTTTGGTTTGAAAAATGCTAAAGGCGGATGACTTATTGTTTGATAGTTTTTGACCTTACATACAAGTCAGTCTTTAACAAATGTTTTCGAGCACAGAGCTCAGAAATGAATGACTCAGTTGGCTCACCAACTGGGTTTTTTCTAAGTCTAATTCCCTTATTAGAAAGAAGATTCTATGGATAATGGACCAATTGGTTTTTTAGATTCTGGAGTTGGTGGTTTAACAGTTGTACGTGAATTAATGCGTCAACTACCACATGAAGAAATTGTATATATTGGAGACTCAGCAAGAGCTCCTTACGGTCCTAGACCTGCTGAACAAATTAGAGAATACACTTGGGAATTGGTTAATTTCTTGTTAACTAAAAATGTTAAGATGATTGTCTTTGCTTGTAATACAGCGACAGCAGTTACTTGGAAAGAAGTTAAAGAAAAACTTGATATTCCTGTTCTTGGTGTTATTTTACCAGGTTCTAGTGCCGCGATTAAATCGACACGTAACGGTAAAATTGGGATTATCGGAACTCCGATGACCATTAATTCAGAAGTTTATCCTGAAAAGATAAAATCATTATCTCCAAAAATGGAAGTTAGCGGTTTAGCTTGTCCCAAGTTTGTTCCAATCGTTGAGTCAAATGAAATGGGGTCAAGTGTTGCTAAAAAAGTTGTTTATGAAAGTTTAGCACCGCTTGTTGGCAAAGTTGACACATTGGTTCTTGGATGTACTCATTACCCACTACTTCGTCCAATCATTCAAAATGTGATGGGACCGAATGTTAAACTCATTGATAGTGGTGCTGAATGTATTCGAGATGTGTCAGTATTATTAAATTACTTTGAAATTAATCATAGTCGCACGGAAAATGCTGTTGATCACCATTTCTACACGACAGCAAGTAGTCAGCGTTTTAAAGAAATTGCGGTGAACTGGCTAGGAACTGACATTGATGTGCAACATGTTGATTTGGAAAAGTTGAGCAAATAGAAATGAGATGGTAATAAATGGCTGATAAAATTTATGAGTATAAAGATAAAGAAAATTGGTTCCTTGGTGAGTGGGGTGGCTTCAATGCCATTTCAGGTCTTGGAAATGTCTGCGGTGACGAGCTTTATGAATTGAGCCAACAAGTTGCAAAACTTGTTGCAAGCAAATGCTGTGGCAAATGTCACGGACACGGTGAAGATGGCTGCCATAAAGATGAATTCAACGGCTACAACGTCACTGTTGTTAAAAAATCATCTGATTTTCAATTGATTCGCTTTGTTGTTGGCATGATTAATGAAGAAACTAATCGTCATTTAGAAGTGCAACAACGTGCGAGTGCAGTTGTGGTTACTGAGGGTGACCAATTGTTATTCGTGCATCTACCTGAAGATGGTGTTGCTGCGTCAGACTTTTTTGGAAAATCATCTGAAAATGCTTTTGGTGATACCATTTTGATTGCTACACGCAATGAAGGTAAAACCAAAGAATTTTGTAAAATGTTTGATCAACTAGGTATCAAAGTTGAAAACCTAAACAACCACCCAGAATTGCCTGAAGTGGAAGAAACTGGAATGACCTTTGAAGAAAATGCACGCTTGAAAGCAGAAACGATTTCAAAATTAACTGGAAAAATGGTTCTTGCTGATGATTCTGGCTTGAAAGTTGATGTTCTTGGTGGTCTTCCTGGTGTATGGTCAGCTCGTTTCTCTGGTCCAGATGCCACAGACGAATCAAATAATGCTAAATTACTTCACGAATTAGCAATGGTATTTGATATGAAAGACCGCTCAGCGCAATTCCACACAACACTTGTAGTTGCTGCACCAGATAAAGAAAGTCTGGTTGTTGAAGCTGATTGGCCTGGCTACATTGCTATGGAAGCAAAAGGTGACAATGGCTTTGGTTATGACCCACTATTTTTAGTTGGTGAAACTGGACGTCACGCTGCTGAACTGACAGCAGATGAAAAAAATGAAATCTCACATCGTGGGTTGGCTGTTAAGAAATTAATGGAGGCATTCCCAGTATGGAAAGCAGAACAATAATTGTAATGAGCGATTCTCACGGTGATCGTGAGATTGTTAGCAATATTAAACAACGTTATCAAGGAGAAGTTGATGCCATTTTCCATAATGGTGATTCTGAGCTACCAAGTTCAGATCCTATTTGGGATGGTATCAAAGTGGTTCGTGGTAATTGTGATTATGATACTGGGTATCCTGAAAGATTGACAACTTATCTTGACGATATTGTCATAGCACAGACTCACGGACACCTTTATAACATTAATTTTACATGGGATAGATTAGATTTATTTGCTCAAGAAGAAGATGCAGATATTTGCCTTTATGGGCACTTGCATCGTGCAGCTGCTTGGCGTAATGGTAATACTGTTTTTATCAATCCAGGTAGTGTTCTCCAACCTCGTGGTGACGTTAAAGAAAAGCTTTATGCGAAAGTAATTATCACTAAAGACAAGATTAAGGTTGATTTTTACACACGTGACCACAAACTCTATCCGGCACTTTCAAAGGAATTTGACAGATGATAGCAAAAGAATTTGAAGAATTTCTTCTTAGCCATTTGGATCATTACTTGGTTCCGGCAGAAGATTTGGCGATTTTTATTGATACGCATAATTCAGACCACGCCATGTTGCTTTTAGCTAATAATGGTTATTCACGTGTTCCTGTTATCACCAAAGATAAAGAATACGTTGGGACTATCAGCATTGCTGACATTATGTCTTATCAAGCTAATAATCAATTGACCGATTGGGAATTGGCTCAGACTGATATTGGCAAGATGGTTAATACCAAATTACAAACCATTAGTAATACTTCAAGCTTAACGGATATTATGCATTTGTTAGTGGACTATCCCTTTTTGCCAGTCTTAGATAAAAATAACCACTTCCTAGGCATTATTACACGTAAATCGATTCTAAAGGCTGTTAATAGTCTCTTACACGATTTCACTGATTATTATACGATTACCCCGAAAGATGATTGATTTTATCCAAGAATTTATTGACAGTAAGTCTCTCTCAGAGAATTCTAGAAATGCTTATTTTTATGATTTGCAGCAGTTTGTTGAGGCTGTTGATGGCAAGGTCAGTAAAGAAAAGCTGGCGCTTTATGAGCATTCTTTAGCTTCTTTAAAAACGTCAGGCAAAAAGCGTAAGATTTCAGCAGTCAATCAGTTTTTGTATTTTTTATATGATACTGAGCGCTTAGATCGTTTTTATAAATTAAGCAATAAAGAAAAATTGACCACGAAACCGGTTAGTAAGGAGTTGCTGGATTATTCGGCTTTTTATCAAGAAAGTTCTTATCAAGCTGGTCAGTTAATTGCGCTTTTGATGATTGAACTGGGCTTGTCGTCTAGTGACCTTCAAGGGTTAAAAGTTGCTGATTTGGATAGGACTTTTGCTGTTTTGCGCGTGCAAAAAGTTGGCTTGGTCAGAGTGCTAGAAGTTCCTGCAAAATTGCTTGATTACATGACTGCCAATTTGTCTGAAGAACAGATCTATCTTTTTGATAATCAAGGTAAATCTTATTCAAGACAATGGTTCTTCAATCAATTAAAAGCATTTTTGGCTTCTTTAGGTCTGGAAGACTTATCAGCGCAGGACATGCGCCATCAATATGTTTTACATCAAAAAGCAGCAGGAAAATCTTTATTAGAAGTTAGTCGCAATTTAGGGCTTAAGAGTCCAGTGACTTTAGAGAAATTTTATAACTGATGGATATTAAATTAAAAGATTTTGAAGGGCCTCTGGATTTGCTTTTGCACTTCGTCTCTAAATATCAGATGGATATTTACGATGTTCCAATCGTGGAAGTTATCGAGCAGTATTTGGCTTATATTTCAACCTTACAAGCCATGAAATTAGAAGTGGCAGGTGAATATATGGTTATGGCCAGTCAGCTCATGCTGATTAAAAGCCGTAAGCTACTTCCAAAAATTGTTGAAGCAGAGTCAGAAGAAGATGATCCTGAACAAGAATTGTTGACACAAATCGAAGAATATCGTCGCTTCAAGGCGATTAGTGAGGAAATGTCAGCCCAGCACGATGAACGTGCTAAATTTTACTCAAAACCAAAACAAGAATTAATTTTTGAAGATGCGGTTTTAGCTCATGACAAGACGATTATGGATCTTTTCTTGTCATTTTCACATGTTATGGCTGAAAAGCAAAGAGAATTGAAAAATAGTCATACGGTTGTTGAGCGTGATGATTATCGTATTGAAGACATGATGACGGTTATTTCAGAACGTCTCAGTCAGTCTAAAAAACTTGTTTTGAACAAGATTTTCAAAGAATGTCAATCTATTCCAGAGATGATTACCTTATTTTTGGCGACTTTAGAATTGATTAAAGTCCATGAGGTGGAAGTAGAACAAGAGGAAAACTTTGGAGATATTGTTTTACAAAGTGTTAGTTGAGTGGATGAAAACTGATAACCCTTGGTAAACAAACTTAAGAAAGGAAGTTATATGAACTATTTAGCTCAGATTGAAGCTCTTCTTTTTGTAGCAGGTGAAGAAGGCCTGAGCTTACGTCATTTGGCTAGTATGGTTAATTTAACGCCAACGGCGCTCCAACAACAATTGGAAAAATTAACACAAAAATACGAAGCTGACGAATCATCAAGTCTTTGTTTGATTGAGACAGCAGGTTGTTATAAAATTGTGACCAAAGAAATTTTTGCTGATTTGCTTCGTGATTTTGCAAAAGCTCCAGTCAATCAAAGTTTATCACGTGCCAGTTTGGAAGTTTTATCCATTATTGCTTACAAACAACCGATAACACGTATTGAAGTTGATGATATCCGTGGTGTTAATTCTAGCAGTGCTATCAGTAAATTAATGGCTCTAGGTTTAATTTGCGAAGCTGGTAAAAAAGAAGTAATTGGTCGACCAAATCTTTATGCGACAACGAATTATTTCCTAGATTTTATGGGAATCAATGACCTAAGTGAGCTGATTGACGTGTCAAATATCGAAGTGGTTGATGAAGAAATGACCCTTTTTGAAGAGCCAAAATTAGCCCAAGAAGAAACAGAACTCGCTAAAACTGACGAAATGATGTAAAATAGCTAAAAAGCAGTTAAAGGAAAGAATATGAGAATTAATAAATACATTGCCCATGCGGGAATTGCCAGCCGTCGTAAAGCTGAAGATTTGATTAAAAGAGGTTTGGTAACCATCAACGGTAAAGTTGTCACAGAACTAGCTACAACGGTTAAAGCTGGTGATGTTGTTGAAGTTGAAGGGACACCAATCTATAACGAAGAAAAAGTTTATTACCTTCTTAATAAACCTCGTGGTGTGATTTCAAGTGTATCAGATGACAAAGGCCGTAAAACGGTTGTTGACTTGCTACCAAATGTTACAGAACGTATCTACCCTGTTGGACGTTTGGACTGGGATACCACTGGACTTTTGATTTTGACAAATGATGGTGATTTCACAGATGAAATGATTCACCCACGTAATGAAATTGACAAAGTCTACTTAGCTCGTGTTAAAGGACTTGCGACAAAAGAAAATCTTCGTCCATTGACACGTGGTGTTGTTATCGATGGCAAAAAGACAAAACCAGCTCGCTACAATATCATTAAGGTAGATCCTGAGAAAAATCGTTCAGTGGTTGAATTAACCATTCATGAAGGACGCAATCACCAAGTTAAGAAAATGTTCGAATCAGTTGGACTTTTGGTAGATAAATTGTCTCGTACGAACTTTGGAACTTTGGATCTATCAGGACTTCGCCCAGGTGAATCACGTCGTTTGAGTAAAAAAGAAATCAGCCAGTTACATAATTTAGCTGTTAACAAACAAAAATGATAAAAAAACTTCTTATTGCGCTTGTTAAATGGTATCAAAAACGGATTTCCCCCATTACCCCTCCATCATGTCGCTATCGACCAAGCTGTTCGTATTACATGATTGTGGCGATTGAAAAGCATGGGCTAAAGGGTGTCATTATGGGAGTGGCAAGGATTTTGCGTTGCCATCCCTTTGTAGAAGGTGGGGATGATCCAGTGCCTGATTATTTTACGCTTCGACGCAATAAAGATTATCGTAAAAAGAAAGAGGAAAGCTAAGCTTTCCTCTTTTTGTGTATTAATATTTAGACCATGTTTTTGGAATGAAGAGGAGCAGCATTGGGTAAATTTCCAAGCGTCCTGCAATCATGGCAAATGACATGAGTAATTTTGAAAATGGACTAAAGATGGCAAAGGTTTGGCTTGTGCCGAGCATTGGTCCGATGTTGTTAAAGGTTGATGTTGCTGCGCTGACAACAACCATAAAGTTATTATTATCAAGCGATAACATCAAGGTCAATCCTAGAAGTAAGAAAACATAAAGCGTCAAATACTTAAGGACACCGTGTTGAATTTCCTTATCAAGTGGTTGCTCGTTGATATGAATAGTCATGATACGGTGTGGATAAAGGGTTGAGAGCACTTGATTTCTTGCGATTTTAGTTAGAATAAGCGTACGCATGACCTTAATCCCACCAGCGGTTGATCCAGCAGATCCACCGACAAACATGAGAAAGAGCAGGATAACCTGAGCAAACAAAGGCCAAACGGTCAAATCGGTCACTCCAAATCCTGTTGTTGTCATGACGTTAGCCACTTCAAATAATGAATTTTCCAAAGCTTTTCCAGTACTTGGATAAAGGCCACTAACATTCAACCAGATTAGGGCTGTTGCAATCATAACAATCCCAATATAAGTTCTTAGTTCTTCGTCTTTAAAGAATGCTTTAAACTTGCGAAGTAATAAGAAGTAGTACAGGTTAAAGTTAATCCCAAAAAGGAGTACAGCAATTGAGACAATATTTGTGATTAGTGAACTGTTGTAATGAGCAATCGAATCATTATAGACTCCAAAACCACCAGTACCAGCACAGCCCATTGCTGTGATGACACTGTCAAAGGCAGGCATGCCAGCTACCATTAAAATAACTACTAAAATAGCAAACATGCTGAGGTAAATGACATAAAGGATTTGCGCTGTTTCTTTCAACTTAGAAACCACTTTACCAAAGACAGGACCAGGTACCTCAGCACGCATAACTTCTAAGTGGCTATTTTTACTATTTTCCATAATGGCTAGTGCAAACACCAATACCCCCATACCACCGATAAGGTGGGCGAAACTTCGCCAGAAGAGTAGTGAGTGTGATAGTACGGCAACATCAGGTACAATAGTGGCACCAGTTGTGGTAAATCCAGAAACCATTTCAAAGAAAGCATCAATGATACTTGGAATTTGTCCTGAAAGTACAAACGGCAGCGCTCCAAAGAATGACCAAAGTATCCAACATAGAGCAACAATTAAGAGTCCCTCTTTGGTGTAAACATGGTAATTTTTTGGCTTGAAAGCAACTCCAAGAAGTCCAATGATGACAAGCATTCCAATCGTGATGACCAGGCTGTTAATCACGCGTATATCTTCATGATAAATGAAAGCCACAATCACAGGTATCAACATCAAAGAGGCTTCAATCAAGAGCAGTTTTGAAAGGAGGTAACGAACCATACTTTTATTCATAACTTACCTCGCTAACAAATCATAGATGCGCGTGATGTTTTTCAAGAAGGTTACGACGACAATCTTATCACCAACTTCAAAGACATCCTCACCAGTTGGATAAATGGTTTTACCTTTGCGGATAATCGCAGCAATCAGAATATTTTCTTTGAATTTCAGTGATGAGAGACTCTTGCCTGCCATTTTATTATTTTCACGAATTTCAAATTGTAAGGTCTCGATACGACCATTAGCAACGTGGTGCATGGCATCAAGGTTTGAGTCTTGGGCATTCACACGACCACGAATGAAGTGCATCATGCTATCAACCGCAATACTTTTTGGTGTGATAATACTTGAAAATTGGCTAGTGTCGATAATTTCAAGCAAGCTAGTACGGTTGACTTTGGTGATATTTTTTCGTACGCCAAGTGTTTCAAGGAACATGGAAGTGATGATGTTTTCTTCATCTACCCCAGTTAGTGTTGCGACCGCATCAAAGTTTTCTACACATTCTTCTAGGAGTACACTCTTGGCTGTACCGTCACCTTGAACGACATGGACGTTTGGAAAGTCTTGGCTGAACATCTGAGCTTGCTCAGGATTATTTTCAATGACCTTAAGATTCATCTTAGTGTTCTTAAGGATGTTGAGCAAGTAGTATGCAATTCGTCCAGCACCAATAATCATCATGTTTTTGATAGATTTGGTTTTTACAGAATTGTGGAAAAGAATCATGTCAATACGATTTCCTGTAACGAAAATCTTATCAGCAGTTTGTAGTGTTGCATCCCCATCAGGAATGATTAATTTTCCACGACGTTCGATAGCACAGATAACTATGTTGCCGAATTTTTTACGGAACTGGCTTAAACTCATGTGGCAAAGTTTACTGCCATCAGAAATCACAAATTCCATCAGCATGACACGTCCATTGACAAAGTGCTCAACAGAAAGGGCATTTGGAAAGTCAACAGTATTAGCAATATAACGTGCAGTTAACAATTCTGGATTGACCACCAAAGAAAAGCCAAGAAAATTCTTATCTTTGAAATAAGTATTTGAGTATTCTGGATTACGAACACGGACAACCGTTTCTTTAGCGCCCATTTGTTTGGCAAGAACAGCTGAAATCATATTAACTTCGTCTTTATCAGTCAGAGCAATAAAGATATCGCAGTTAGCAACATCAGCTTGCTCAAGGATTTTAAAGTTAGCACCATTACCAACGATTCCCATAATATCGTGACGTTTGGTAATATTTTTTAAAACAGCTTCTTTTTCTTCAATTAAGACGACATTGTGTTTTTCTTCAACAAGAGAGCGACAAAGTGCGGTACCAACCTTACCTCCGCCGACAACAATTATTTTCATTTTAACCTCCGAAATGTATCGTATCTATATTACTCTATTTTTCCTAAAAATACTAGCCATTCTAACTGCTGACAAGGGATTAAGCTTGATTTATCAAAGCTAACAATGATTGTTAAAATTAGGTTACAAATCATCAAAACGCTTGCGAAATATCAGTGAGAGAACTATAATGAGTCGTTATCTAATTTTAGGGAGAAATTTCAATGCTTGAAAAGTTACGAAATGTTTTTATTGGTAATCGCCTGGAATCAGCTGGCGAGACTGATGAGGATCATCTGCTATCCAAATCACAAGCTTTGGCCATGTTGTCTAGCGATGCCCTTTCATCTATTGCTTATGGTCCAGAACAAGTTATCTTAGTTTTGACAACTATTTCTGCGGCGGCAATTTGGTGGTCTTTACCAATTGGACTTTTGGTTTTGGTATTGTTAGCAAGCCTAACGATTTCTTACCAACAAGTTATCCATGCTTACCCTAAGGGTGGCGGTGCCTACATGGTATCTACGGAAAATTTATCACCAAGTATGGGATTAATTGCGGGTGGTAGTTTGTTGGTTGACTATATGTTGACAGTAGCTGTTTCGGTGTCATCTGGTGCCGATGCTATTACATCAGCTTTTCCAGCCATTAAGGAATTTAATTTAGAAATTTCGATTGTTCTGGTTTTGGCTTTAATGTTTATGAATTTACGTGGTTTGCGCGAATCGGCAAAATCTTTGATGATTCCAGTTTATTTGTTCATTGTAAGTATTTTATTCTTGATTGCATATGGTGCTTTTCAAATTCTGACTGGGCATTTGGCTTATACGGCAACAGCACACATTGGTAAAGTGGTTCCAGGAGTGTCTATTATTCTTTTGCTGAGAGCTTTTACCAGCGGTTCAGCTTCATTGACTGGTGTTGAAGCTATTTCAAATGCGGTGCCATTTTTCAAGAAACCAAAAGAAAAAAATGCAGCTGGCACCCTTGCCATCATGTCACTAATTCTTGGAATTATGTTTGCAGGAATTACATTCCTAAATTATTGGTTGGGAATTACACCATCAGCTCATGTAACCATTTTGGCTCAAATTGCGCAACGTATCTTTGGTGATTCAACAATCGGAAATGCTTTGTTCTACATTTTCCAATTATCAACAGCCTTAATCTTGGCGGTTGCTGCAAATACTGGCTTTTCCGCCTTTCCAATGTTATCTTTCAACATGGCTAAGAACAAATACATGCCTCACCTCTTTATGGAAAAAGGGGCACGTCTTGGCTATTCAAATGGTATCATTACCCTAGCAGTTGGGGCAATTGCGCTTCTTTGTATCTTTAACGGTTCAACTGAGCGTCTTATTCCGCTTTATACCATTGGGGTATTTGTCCCATTTGCCCTTTCACAAACGGGGATGATCATTCACTGGAAACGCAAATTTGGTCAAGGCTATTTGAAACATTCTGTGGCTAATATCTTGGGAGCAATTATTTGTTACCTCATCATTTTGATTTTATTGATTTTTAGAATTGGTGAAATCTGGCCATTCTTCCCAATCATCTTTGTCTTGATGTTCTTGTTCCATTCTATTAAGAATCACTACAAGAATGTTGCTATGCAACTTCGTTTGACAGATGATGTTAAGAATATCCATTATGATGGTAATACGGTTTTGATTTTGGTCGGCAATATGACACAAGCAAGTATTCGTGCTATCAACTATGCTAAAAGCATTGGACAAACGGTTGTTGCCATGCACGTATCAACCTTGGAAACACGTGAAAAAGACTTAGAAGTTGAAGAAGAATTCAAACACTATTTCCCAGATGTTACCTTTGTCAATATTGAATCAAACTACCGTGATATTGTGAAACCAACTATGATGTTTGTTCAAAAAATGAATCATGAAGCTAAGAAAAATAATCACACTATGACGGTTATTATTCCAAAATTCATTCCAAAACACAGTTGGCAAAACATACTTCACAACCAAATGAGCCTACGTATCCGTGCGCGTTTACGTTGGTATGAAGACATTATCATTGCAACTTATTCATATCATTTGAAGAAATAATAAATGTTTAAGAAGCCTTTCATATCAAGGCTTCTTTTAATTTTGTAAAAGAAAAGGCTTACATCGAAAAAGCCGTAAAAACATGACATTTTCGCGTCAAATACGTTGACTTTGCATGTTAAAGTGTTATAATAATTTATAAGAATTCGTTAGTTTAAATCAAACCTGTTATGATTTAAGTTAATAAATCGCCGCCAACCATGCTGTTTGCTGAGCTTGACTCCGGGCAGTGTGGTTTATTTTTATGTCAAAAAACGGAGAGGAATAGTTATGAATATCGAAGAACTTGATTACCAAGAAAAAGCTACTAAGGCTGTCAATCATGTCGTTCTTTTTCAACCACAAATTCCACAAAATACAGGAAATATTGCTAGAACTTGTGCTGCAACCAATACACCACTACATATCATTCGTCCAATGGGATTCCCAATTGATGACCGTAAAATGAAACGCGCAGGGCTTGATTATTGGGACAAACTTGATGTGACATTCTATGATAGCATTGAAAAATTTATGGAAAAATGTGATGGGAAAGTTCACTTGATTAGTAAATTTGCTGAAAAAGTTTATTCTGACGAAAACTACAATGATGGCAACCATCATTATTTCCTTTTCGGTCGAGAAGATAAAGGTCTTCCTGAAGACTTCATGCGAGCAAATCCTGAAAAAGCGCTTCGTATTCCGATGAATGATGAACACGTGCGCAGCTTGAATTTGTCAAACACCGTCTGTATGATTGTTTATGAAGCACTTCGCCAACAAGTATTTCCAAATTTGGAACTCAGCCACACTTACGAGCATGATAAACTAAAATAAAAGAAAAGAAAAGCAGTCCTTTAGGACTGCTTTTGACGTATAAAAGTCCAAAAAGTGAGGAAAATCAGCATAAAATTAAGATTTTTCAGTCAAAAATATTGCAGAGCTTGATTTTTTTTGATATTCTAAGGGTGTCTTCAGGGCAGGGTGCAATTCCCGACCGGCGGTGTTGCCTTTCGTTGTTTGCTAAGAGAACGAGAGCAATATAAAAGTCCGCGAGCTGCTTGGCAGTTGATCTGGTGAGATTCCAGAACCGACAGTAAAGTCTGGATGGGAGAAGACCAAGAGTTTGCCTAGGATTTTTGACTACAGCAATATACTCGAACGCCTTCTTTCAATTTGAGAAAATTGGAGGAACTTTTTTATGCTTGAAACTATGACTAACACACGTAAATTGGCGCATATTGCCATTTTATCGACGCTTTCGTTCTTGTTGATGTATTTGCAATTTCCGCTGATTCCATCAGCCAGCTTCTTGCAATTTGATTTTTCAATCTTACCAGTCTTAGTTGGTCTTATGATGATTGACTTGCAAAGTGCGCTTGGAATTTTGATTTTGCGAACACTTCTAAAACTCATGTTAAATAATGGTGGTGTTACCACCTTGATTGGCATGCCAATGAATGTGGTCGCTTTAGGAGTTTTCTTGTTAGCTATGGCTTTCATTTGGAATCGAAAACCAAGTTTGAAAACTTTTGTTTTGGCTTCAGTTGTGGGAACGATTGGTTTGACCGTGGCTATGTTGATATTAAACTATATCTATGCGGTACCACTTTATGCCCAATTTGCAAACTTTGATATTTCAGCTATTCTAGGTTTAGGAAATTACCTTTTTGCAATGGTTGTTCCATTTAACTTGATTGAAGGAGTGATTTTCTCTATTTCCTTCTTCATCCTATGGACATGCCTAAAACCGATTTTAATGAAATAAATACATGATAAGTCTGGGACAGAGTCCTAGACTTTTTGGTTAATCTGCTATTGAACTTAACCTTTGTTTAAACTGCTACAGTTTTGCTACAGAATTTAGAGGCTCTGGCTAGGCTAAAAAAATGAACTGCGTTATAATAATACTGTTACACTAAATTCTTGTGAAAGGTATTAACATGAAACATAAACAAACCTATTTTACACTTGGCTCAACCTTTCTCGTGATTTTTATGATGTTGGGCTATGTTGTAAAATTTTATCCTGAAGCTGTAACAGGACTTGATTCAAGTATTCAATTAAGCGTTCGTGGAGATTTACCAGCTCATCTGACCGTTTTCTTTAAAGTTATCACAAATTTTGGTCATGAAGCGCTTGCCTTTGTCTATACATTTGCCATTGCAGCCTTTTTCTATTTCCGAAAAAATTGGAAGACGGAAGGACTTCTCTTAGCTGGCAATTTAGTTTTAATGGGGGCTTTTTCGACAGTCTTTAAGTACCTTTATAATCGTCCAAGACCAAGTTTGGAATTCTTAGTTAAACGACCAATGGGGCCATCGTTCCCAAGTTGGCATGCGGCATCCAGTATGATTGTGGCTATTAGTTTGATGATTATTATCGAGCAACATTTGACAAAAACAGTAGCTAAGCGACTTTTGCAAGTTTTGGTGCTAGTACTTGCTCTTTTAACAGCTGTCTCTCGTATCTACTTAGGTGTCCATTACCCAACAGATATCTTAGGTGGTTGGTTGCTAGCTCTTGCCATTTCTCTAGCTGTATACCCAATTTATGACAAGAAGCGTTTTGAATGGCGTTTCCAAGGAAAACAAGATTAAGTATGAAGGAGACGACCGACGGGTCGTCTTTTTAAGATGACTTGAGTTTGTCTCGTGCTTAGAAAGTGTTATAATAAAAGCTATGAAAAAACGTTACAATACTCTAAATGATTATTATCGCGAGATTTTTGGAGAAAAGATTTTTAAAGTTCCTATTGATGCGGGCTTTGATTGTCCTAACCGTGATGGGACGGTAGCGTATGGTGGCTGTACTTTCTGTACAGTATCAGGTTCTGGTGATGCTATCGTGGCTCCAGATGCTCCAATTCGTGATCAGTTTTATAAAGAAATAGATTTCATGCACCGTAAATGGCCAGAAGTTAAGAAATACTTGGTTTATTTCCAAAACTTCACCAATACACACGACACGGTTGATGTGATTCGAGAACGCTATGAACAAGCCATTAACGAGCCTGGTGTTGTCGGGATTAATATCGGGACACGTCCCGACTGTCTGCCAGATGAAACCATTGCCTACATTGCTGAGTTGTCTGAGCGTATGCATGTGACTGTTGAACTTGGGTTGCAGACCACTTATGATGAAACTTCTAAAATCATTAACCGTGCTCACACTTATGACCTTTACGTTAAAACGGTGAAACGTCTTCGTGAATTGGCTCCTAAGGTTGAGATTGTTTCTCACTTGATTAATGGTCTTCCAGGGGAAACACATGAGATGATGGTTGAGAATGTTCGACGTTGTGTGACCGATAACGAGATTGATGGAATCAAACTTCATTTGCTTCACTTGATGACAAGTACGAAAATGCAACGTGATTACCATGAAGGGCGTTTGAAATTGCTCAGTATGGACGAATACGTCAATATCATTTGTGACCAATTGGAGATTATTCCTAAAAATATCGTGATTCACCGCATTACTGGTGATGCTCCGCGTGATATGTTGATTGGACCAATGTGGAGTCTCAAAAAATGGGAAGTCTTGAATGCCATTGATAAAGAAATGGAACGCCGTGGCTCTTATCAAGGCTGTAAGGTAGAAGAGGAGTTTAAATCATGATAAAACGACCTTTACATTTGTCGCATGATTTTTTGGCAGAAGTGCTAGATGCTAGTGCCGTGGCTGTCGATGCGACAATGGGCAATGGTAATGATACAGCTTTTTTAGCCCAGCATGCTAAAAAGGTTTATGCTTTTGATGTGCAAGAACAAGCTTTAAAAAGCACCAAAGAACGCTTAGAAAAACAAGTTATTTCAAATGCACAATTGATTCTTGATGGTCATCAAAATCTTGATAGGTACGTTAGTGAGCCTATCCGCGCAGGGATTTTCAATCTGGGCTATTTGCCAAGTGCTGATAAAACAGTGATTACCAAACCAGATACGACGCTTGTAGCGATTGAAAAAATCTTAGAACGTCTTGAAATCGGTGGGCGTCTAGCCATCATGATTTATTATGGTCATGAAGGTGGCGACATGGAAAAAGACGCAGTGCTAGAGTTTATTTCAGCGCTCGACCAAAAAGAGTTTGCAACCATGCTTTACAAACCTCTTAACCAAATTCACCAACCACCTTTCTTGGTTATGATTGAAAAATTACGTTAATAATAAAATCTCTATGATTAAGGTCATAGAGGTTTTTCGTTATTAAAATTCAGGTTTGATATAAACACGTTCATCACCAAGTGGCACGATTGAGACTGGCTGGTCATAGAAATCTGACAGAATCTCTTCTGTCAGAACTTCATTTTTGGGTCCTTTGGCGATGATGTTACCTTTTTTGAGCAAAAGGACATGTGTGAAAGAACGTGTGATTTCTTCAGCATGGTGAGTAACATAGATAATAGTTGGCGCATTTGGCAAGCTAGTGATTTGCTCAATTTGTGTCAGCAATTTTTCACGGGCAAAAAGGTCAAGTCCACTAGTTGCTTCATCGAGAATCAAGATTTCTGGACTTTCCATTAAACTTCTGGCGATAAGAAGAAGTTGCTTTTCACCTTGTGAAAGGCTAGCGTAAATGCGTCCAAGTAGGTGTTCACCTCCAATAGAGATAAGCATTTGTCTAGCTTCTTCAAGTTCTTTTTCGCCGTATTCAGTATAAAGGATACTTGATTTGTATTTTCCAGTTAGGACGATTTTTTCAGCTAGCATGTGTGGAGATAATCGTTCGGCGATGAAAGAGCCAACGATACCAATTTTGGTACGTATATTGCTGATATCTGTGCCTCCAAATTGATTTCCGAGAACTTCCATGCTACCCTGACTAGTCCAATATTCAGCGGTGATGAGTTTTAGAAGGGATGTTTTGCCAGAACCGTTAAGCCCAAGAATTGCCCAGTGTTCGCCCTTGTTGACTTGCCAAGTGACATTATTCAAGAGTTTTTTATTCTGTCGTTCTAGACTAACATTGGTTAAAGAAAGTTGAATCATAGGAGAACCTCCGTCAAGTATTTGATAGTTATTGTATCATTTTCAGAAAATTTAGATATTCATTTCTGAAATAGTTTGGTAATTAAAACTAAAAATTAGTAAAACTTTACTAAAACTCGTTAACTTTGTTTAAGAAAGCGTTTACTATAATTATATAATCAAAAAACAAAGTTGTTAGAAGAAGGAGAGTTCTATGAATCAAACGACTCATGCAAGCAAAGATTTGAAAAAATCTGCAGCTACTTCACGTATTTCGTATGCTTTTGGGGCATTTGGTCACGATATTTTTTATGCGACCTTGTCAGCATACTTCATCACTTTTGTTACCTCACACTTATTTAATACAGGTGATGCAGCACAAAATAATCGCATGGTTTTGTATATCACTCAGCTTATCGCAGGTTTGCGTATTGTTGAATTGATTATTGCTCCTTTTATTGGAAATATGATTGACAATACAAAGACACGCCGGGGAAAATTCAAACCGTGGGTAGTAGCTGGTGGTACAATCAGCTCACTTGCTTTATTGATTTTATTTACTGATATGGGTGGACTTAATAAGACAAATCCAGTACTTTACTTGATTATCTTTGTTTTCATCTATATCACGATGAATATTTTTTATTCTTTTAAAGATATCGGTTTTTGGTCAATGGTTCCAGTACTATCATTTAGCTCTGAAGAACGTGAAAAAACAGCAACTTTTGCTCGTATTAATTCAACAATCGGTGCTAATATTGTTGGTGTTGTGATTATGCCAATCGTTCTTTTCTTCTCACTTCATCGTAATGGCGGTGCAGGAGATAACCGTGGTTGGTTCTGGTTTGCTTTTATTGTGGCTTTGTTAGGTGTGTTAACCGTTTTGGCTGTAGCCTTTGGTACACATGAAATCGAGTCCGACCTTCGTAAAAATACTGAGAAAACAGGCTTCAAAGATATTCTTAAAGTCTTAACTAAAAACGACCAATTAATGGCGATTGCTTTGTCATATGTCTTGTATACAACTGGGATTAGTATTTTAAATGCTTCTTAATCGTATTACTTTACTTACATCATGGGACATGCCGCTCAATTTTCAATCTTAGGTACGATTAATACAGTTGTCGGTTTGCTTTCCGTTTCTCTTTTCCCACAATTAGCTGGAAAATTGAATCGTCGTAATTTATTCTTTGCTTGTATCGCTGTGATACTTTGCGGTATTGGTCTCTTTTCAGTCGCTGGAACATCACTAGCTCTTGTTTTACTTGCTGATAAATTATTCTTTATTCCACAACCTCTTGTTTTTCTTGTGGTCTTGATGATTATCACAGACTGTGTGGAATATGATCAATGGAAACTTGGTCACCGTGATGAAGCTTTGACCTTGTCAGTTCGTCCTTTGTTGGATAAATTTGTTGGGGCTATTTCAAATCTTGTTATTGGTGCAGCAGTTGCTGCTGGGATGACAACGGGTGCGACAGCTGGTTCCATTACAAAAGCAGGAATCATTTCTTTTAAACTTTATGTCTTTGCTATACCATTTGCTTTGATTATTTTAAGTAGTTTGGTTTTCTTCTTCCGTGTTAAATTAACTGAATAAAAACACGCTGAAATTGTTGAAGAACTTGAACGTACTTGGGGATACGAATACATCGAAGATGATGTCGAAACAGATGGTGGTCTGAATATCTCAGCTCCAATTTCAGGTCAACTGATTGCCTTGTCAGATGTAGATGACCCAATCTTTGCAAAAGAAAGACTTGGTAAAGGATTTGCCATTAAACCAAGCGATCGTTGTGTTTATGCGCCATTTGATGCAATGGTTCGTCAAGTCTTTACCACTCGTCACGCTGTTGGTTTGGTTTCTGAAGATGGTATTGTCTTGTTGATTCACATTGGTATTGGAACCGTGAAACTAAAGGGAACAGGATTTGTCTCTTATGTGGTTGAAGTAGAGTATGTTAAAAAAGGTGATAAATTGATTGAATTCTGGGATCCAGCAATCAAAAAAGATGGACTTGATGATACGGTTATTGTCACTGTCATAAATTCACATGTCTTTAATGACTTTGTGATGAAAGATCCTGCTGGTATAAACGTATAAGCTGGTGATGATGTGTTGACCTTGAACTAAGGAAATATGAAAAGGACTCAGTTTATGTAACTGGGTCTTTTATTATAGAAGAAAGATAGTAGATTCTTGCAGTATTTGTTTGGTACATTAATTCGAAAATATGCTATAATGTAGTCACTGCATTAAGAATAGAATATAGGTGATTAAAACCTATTTGAGATAGAAGAGGAGTAAGATTTATATGGAAGACCCGAGTCAGAATTTAGTATTGCAATTTGTTTTATTGTTAATTTTGACCTTATTAAACGCCTTTTTCTCAGCTTCTGAGATGGCTTTAGTGTCTTTAAATCGTTCACGTGTTGAACAAAAAGCAGAAGAAGGAAATAAAAAATATATTCGTCTTTTGTCTGTCCTAGAAAAACCAAATAACTTTTTATCAACGATTCAAGTTGGGATTACTTTTATCGGACTTTTACAAGGGGCTAGTTTGTCTGCTTCACTTGGTGGTGTGATTGCCTCTTGGTTTGGAAATTATGTCTGGGCAAAAACAGCTGGTAGCGTGATTTCACTTGTTTTTTTGACTTATATTTCAATCGTTCTTGGAGAACTTTATCCAAAACGCATTGCCATGAACCTTAAGGAAAACTTAGCGGTTATTTCAGCTCCAGTCATTATCCTTATTGGGAAATTGGTTAGCCCATTTGTCTGGTTATTATCAGCCTCAACAAATCTTTTGTCACGCATCACACCAATGACATTTGATGATGCCGATGAAAAAATGACACGTGATGAGATTGAATACATGCTGACAAATAGTGAAGAGACTTTGGATGCAGAAGAGATTGAAATGCTTCAAGGTATCTTCTCACTTGATGAATTGATGGCGCGTGAAGTCATGGTACCACGTACAGATGCTTTCATGATTGACATCAATGATGACACGCAAGAAAATATTCAAGAAATTCTGAAAAGACACTTTTCACGTATTCCCGTCTATGATGATGACAAGGATAAGATTATTGGTGTCCTTCACACTAAACGTTTGCTAGCTGCTGGTTTTAGCGAAGGTTTTGATAATATTGTCTTGCGTAAAATCTTGCAAGAACCTTTGTTCGTTCCTGAAACAATTTTTGTTGATGATTTATTGCGTCAATTGCGAAACACTCAAAATCAAATGGCAATTCTACTTGATGAATACGGTGGTGTTGCTGGGATTGTAACCCTTGAAGATTTGCTTGAAGAAATTGTCGGTGAAATTGATGACGAAACCGATAAAGCAGAACAATGTGTTCGTGAAATTGGTGAAGATATTTATATTGTCCTTGGTACAATGACCTTGAATGATTTCAATGATTACTTTGACCTTGATTTAGATAGTGATAATGTCGATACTATTGCTGGATTCTATTTGACAGGGGTTGGTAACATTCCAAGTCAGAATAGTCGTGAAAGTTTTGAAGTTGATTCAAAAGAAAAACACCTTGTTTTAACAAATGATAAAGTAAAAGATGGTCGTGTGACGAAATTGAAAGTTGTCATTTCTGATATAGAACAGATCCCTGAGGAAGATTAAGCTTTTAGCTTAGTCTTTTTTTTTCAATAGATTGATGTGATGACTTAACGCTTTGATTGACTTAAAAACTGATATATAAGAGCTGTTTTACTAGTTTTTTATCACCATCTTTTCTCTGGAAAATGGTATAATGAAAATTAGAAAAACGGTTACAAAGGATGTTAGAAAATGACTGAAATAGATTACGGAAAAGTGACAGGAATGATTCATTCAACAGAAAGTTTTGGTTCCGTGGATGGTCCTGGTGTTCGCTTTGTCATTTTTATGCAAGGCTGCAAGATGCGTTGCCAATATTGTCACAATCCTGATACTTGGGCATTAGAGACAAATAATTCACGTGAGCGCACCGTGGATGATGTTTTGGCAGAAGCTTTGCGTTATCGACATTTCTGGGGTGAAAATGGTGGGATTACCGTTTCAGGTGGTGAAGCCATGTTGCAAATTGAGTTTGTAACAGCCCTTTTTACCAAGGCTAAAGAATTAGGAATTCATTGCACGCTCGATACTTGTGGTTTTACGTTCCGAGATACGCCTGAATATCACGAAATTGTGGATCAGTTACTAGCTGTGACGGATTTAATTCTTTTAGATTTAAAAGAAATCAATCCTAAACAACACATTGTTGTAACACGTCAACCCAATACTAATATTCTAGATTTTGCACGCTATTTGTCTGATAAAGGTGTCCCAGTCTGGATTCGTCATGTCTTGGTTCCAGGCTTGACAGATTTTGATGAAGACTTGATTGAGCTAGGAAAATTTGTAGCAACGCTAAAAAATGTGGATAAATTTGAAATTTTGCCTTACCATACTCTAGGTGAATTCAAGTGGCGTGAATTGGGAATTCCTTATACGCTTGAAGGGGTCAAACCACCGACTAGAGAACGCGTCCAAAATGCGAAAGAGCTGATGCACACGGAGTCTTACACAGACTACATGAAACGCATTCATCACTAGACAGGTTGACTATTGACATTGAGATGAATCTTTGATAAGCTCTATCACAAGGTGGACACTATGAACAGTTACAAAGTTTTAAAATTTGACGATCACTTCGTCTATTTGACGCAAGATGGCAAGATAAAAAAATTAGCGCGTGACTTATTTGATTTTGATATCGCACTAGGGGATAGAGTTGATTATATCCAAGATGGTGATATTGTCTTAGTGATACCGAGCCAAGGAGAAATGGACACAAGCAGTGATAAATCTGTTAAGTCTGGGCTTTTACAAGGCATTCTTAATCTTTTCTTGGAAACTTTATCCATTCATAATAACGACTTAGGAAATCTAAAGAAGATTTTTTCACAACTTTTGGTCACACTTTTTATGGCATGGAGTTTGCTTGGTGTGGTTGTGATTGAATTATTACTTTTACTAGAATCCTTGATTTCCGTTATCTGGCGCTTACTAGTTAAAGGCATTAAGAATTTACACATTGTGGATAATAGCCGAAAATATATGGCTTACCGCAAACGCCAAGAAGCAATTCGAAATCAAGAAAATCATGAGGAAGAAGAACGTCTTTTACGTCTTGCTTTAGAACAGGAAAAGTTAGATAAAAAAGATCAAGTTTCTGAAAAAATATCAGAAACTTTTACGATAGATTCAGAAAAATCTCAAGAAGGTTCTGTAAAAGAAACGAAAGAAATAGACTAAAAATGAAAGCATTTTTATTATTAAGTACTAGAGCTTGTTGATAAAGGTGCTTTTTTGTTGGAATAACGGCTTAAAAGAGCCTGCCAGCTTTGCTATCTCCTTTAAATTTTGCTAAAATAAGAATAAATAATTATTATGAGGTAAAAAACATGTCTAAAATTTTAGTTTTTGGTCACCAAAATCCAGACTCTGATGCGCTTGGTTCATCAATCGCATACGCATACTTGAAACGTGAACTTGGTGTAGATGCTGAAGCTGTTGCTCTTGGAACTCCAAACGAAGAAACAATTTTTGCATTGAACTACTTCGGTGTAGAAGCACCACGCGTTGTTGAATCAGCAAAAGCTGAAGGTGCTGACCAAGTTATTTTGACAGACCACAATGAATTCCAACAATCAATCTCAGATATCCGTGACGTTGAAGTTGTTGAAGTAATTGACCACCACCGTGTTTCTAACTTTGAAACTGCTAACCCACTTTATATGCGTTTAGAACCAGTTGGTTCAGCTTCATCAATTATTTACCGTCTTTACAAAGAAAACGGTGTTGCTATTCCTAAAGAAATGGCTGGTTTGCTTTTGTCTGGTTTGATTTCAGATACACTTCTTCTTAAATCACCAACAACTCACGCAACTGACCCAGCTGTTGCTGCTGACTTGGCAGAAATCGCAGGTGTTAACCTTGAAGAATACGGGTTGGCATTGCTTAAAGCTGGTACAAACTTGGCAACAAAATCTGCTGAAGAATTGATTGACATCGATGCAAAATCATTCGAACTTAACGGAAACCTAGTTCGTGTTGCACAAGTTAATACAGTTGATATCAACGAAGTTCTTGAACGTCGAGCAGAAATCGAAGCTGCAATGACAGCTGCTATCCAAGCTAACGGATACTCTGACTTTGTTCTTATGATTACTGATATCCTTAACTCAAACTCTGAAATCTTGGCACTTGGTGCTAATATGGATAAAGTTGAAGCTGCCTTCAACTTCAAACTTGAAAACAACCACGCATTCCTTGCTGGTGCAGTTTCACGTAAAAAACAAGTTGTTCCACAATTGACAGAAAGCTTCAACGCCTAATCAAAAGTGATAGGATAACAAAAGGGCGATGCAAGTCGCCTTTTTGTATGCTTTGTATATTGAGGAGATAAAAAATTAAAGATATTGATATGAAAAAAATTATCTTTTTATTTTGTTGTTTTATTTTAGTTGGATGTCATCAGCAATCAAATGGTAGTAAAGTAAAAACAAGCCATGGCACAAGAGAAGTTGTCGAGTCTAAGAATGTAACAAAAGAGAAAAAAGATTATTCTGATTGGTTTTTAAATTATCGTTATTATTATGTTGCATCAAATACTTCAACCTTGATGACATGTGGGATAAGCTTAAATAATGATGGTACTGCAACTTTATGTAGAGCTGGCGCAGAATTGATGGCATTCAATGCTGGAAATCCTTTAAAAGGACAGTACACAATTGAAGATTATGAGGATTCTAATACTGTACAAACTTATGTTACATCAGGTAATATGACTGTAAATGGAGAAGAACCTAGTCGAGTAGAACTTGTTCCAAGTGTTAAAATCACGATAGATATTCCTGTTCAAGAACTTCAACGTGTTAATGGCAACGTTAATTCTGTAAAAGATGAAAACAAGGTAGTGCTTTATGGTTATACTAATGATGATGGTAATAAAGTATTAACAACAGGTGAAGAGGTAAAATCAGCATTACAAGTTTATTTTCATGCTAAACCTGAAAAAGCTAACTACGTTGTTAGTGTAGATGTATTGAATTTACGTTTAAAACCAAGCTTATCAGCTGATGTTGTTACTAAAAAACAAAAGGGTGATATTCTTCAAGTATTAGATTATGTTAGTGGAGAATCAGTTGATAATAACTCAACTTGGTGGGAAGTTAATATTGATGGTCAGAAATGTTATGCTTGGTCTGGTGCTCTTAAAACACAATTAGCTTATGATGCTGAGCTAGAATCCGCCAATGATATTAATTTGGAAGAGATAAAGGATGAAAACTACGAATCGCTTGCTGGAACATGGCGTAACGGAAAAGGTGATACTCTTGTTATTCGAGTTGATGGATCTGTTACTAGTACAGTAAGTGGGAACACAGGTGAAGAAAGTTTGCAAGGTGCCTTTAGATATGAAAATGATGGCATTCCTTATATAGGAATGGGGAATGGTTTCACTGGTGGTTTATTGGCGTTATTTAAAGTTGGGTTTGAAAACCCATCGGGAGATAAGTCTGATATTTCTAAACCCCGAATTGTACCAACACAGAATGGTGTTTATCATTCATCTAATGATTACTATTATTATCGTCAATAACATGGAAGGAAATTGTAAATGAAAAAGAGAATTCTATTAATTGTTATTACTTTATTAGTTTTAGGTGCATGTTCTAAGAAAAATAGTAATCAGAAAGTATCAGGAAATTGGTATACTGGCTCATCTTCATCTACTTCGGCATCTGATAAAAAAGAAGCTAGTGATAATAGTATTTATGATATCGTTTTAGAAAAACTTAGAAATGATACAAGTGACACTCCAGCGACGCATTACGCTTATTATGATATCGATGGGAATGGTCAGGATGAACTATTTTCTGGACGGTACTGGGAGTCTACGGGAACAGTTGAATTTGCGGCTCTTTATTATGATAATAACGGAGTAGCTGACTATTTGGCACAAAGTTATGTTGCATCAAGTGGTGGTTATCGAGAAGCTGCAAATATTTACACAGATGGAACGATTATTACTGCTAAGTGGACATCAACAGGAACAGAAATGGAAGATACCCAGTATCAATTGAGAGCAGATAATAGTGGTATTGATACTATAAAAAGTGCTACTGTACCAATTGGTAAAGATGTGGAATTAACGGATTACTTTGATGTAAAAAATAAAGAGACATTTAATTTTAGTGTACTTGATTGGCAACCATTAGTATGTGAACAAGCAAATTCTGATGATTTAGATGTTAATCAGATACTTAGTGGAAATTATGAATCATTAGCAGGAACATGGGAAAATGGTAGAGGGCAAACTTTTGAATTTAGTGATGAAGGAATGCTTGAAGGAATGAATATTAGTTCGCCACGAGAAAGTTCTTATGGAACAGTTACCTTAGCATGTGGTGCAGCTAACGGTGCACCCGGTGGATTTGCTATTGAAGTTTACCCTACTGGTGTCAAAAATCCCAAAGAAGATCATTCGGATTCTTCCCAACCAAGGTTGGTTGCAGGACAACAATTTACTGATTTTCCTGCAGAAGCGTATTATTATAGAAAATAGCAAAACAAAAAGCAAACAAGTTTTCTTGTTTGCTTTTTTATTCTCCATCTCGGATAAAGGTGATTGTCTTGTCATCTGAATGCTCTAATGAAAATGAGAATCCGTCGAAAGCTAATGTCTTTATGTCCTCAAGTGTTTCAATTTGTTTTTCAGCCATGAGTGAGACTAGGCGACCACGTCCTTTTTTAGAAATAGTTGAATGGATTTTAAGTTTACCAGCTCGATTTTCCATAAAGATGATTTTAATCATGCGTTTACGGATATCTGGTGAAAAGACTTGCTCGAATTCTGATGATAGAAGTGAGATGATAAGGTCATCTTTTTGAACTTGCTTATCGTAATCTTCTCGCCAGAATTGTTTTAATGAGGTATTCTTGATTCTGAGATTGCCTTGAAAATCAAGTCGGTGTGGTGCAATCAGCTCTGTCGGTTTGATTAGACCGTAAAAAGCTGTTGCGATACGAAGGTGCTCATCGAGGTAGTCTTGTTCAGCTTGGCTGACTTGCTGACGATTCATATAGCGATACATCAGCCCATCATATAAGAGCCAAGCAGGGTAGCTTTTTGTTTCTTTGTCTGATAAGCGGTGCCAGCGCAGCCACTCTTGGTCAGCTTTGCTAGAATTGATTTTATAAAAGTTTGTCAAATCTTTAACAGAAAAATCCGTCAAAATATCAAGTATCGTTTGGGGCTTTTGAGAAAGTTCCTGATAAGAAAAGGCATCTTGATTGGTATTTAATTCTTTGGCGTTAGGGATTAATAGTTTCATACTGGCATTATAGCATACGATAAATCTTAGCTACAATTGATTAGCATTTTAAGATTGTCTTCTTCTAGCAGTCGCTTATGTTTTTTGTTACAATTAACATATGAAACTACGTGAATTGCAGGCTGGAGACTTACTTTTTATGTATGATGTCTCAGAAATGTCACAAGCCATAAAGGATTCGACGGGACAGTATAGTCACGTTGGTATCTTTTTTGAGCAGATGATTTATCATGCAACGAGAAATCAAGGCGTTGTTAAACAAAGTTTGAGAGAATTTTTGGATACACATGAGCAGCTTGTTTCGGTTTACCGTTATCCAAAAATAGATCCAGACCAAGTTCTGGCAGCTGCAAAGAATCTTCTTGGTAGACCTTATAATGATAGTTTTTATCCTGATAATGATTGTTATTATTGTTCAGAGTATATTACAGAAATCTTACCGATTTTTGAAACTGTTCCTATGAAATTTGGCGATGATGAGCAGAAAATTTCTGAGTTTTGGCAGGACTACTATGACAAACTTGGTCTTGCTGTGCCTTTGAACCAACCAGGCACCAATCCCAGCCAGCTAGCCAATTCAGCGTTTTTACAATATTTAGGAGAATTACATGATTAAAATTTTTAATCCAGATAAATTAACACGACAAGATTTTTTCAAGGATCTGGTTAATTTTCTTTATCAAACTGATGATGTAACTTTGCGTCAAATCAAAGCACAGTTTCAAGACGTCTCAAAGATTGACCGTTTGATTGAAGAATATGTCCAATCAGGGTACATTATCCGTGACAATAAGCGCTATACGATTGGTTTTGACTTGCTTGAATCTCTAGAAAATATTGACTTAGATAGTCAGATTTTTGTGGATGATGAGAGTCTGGTTTACACTAACTTGATGGCAATCACTTTTGAGACACGTTTGGAAAATGAGACTAATGATTTGGTACTCGTTGAAAAGACAAGTATTGCTCGTGATGAATTGACACTTGCTAACTACTTTTTCAAACTAGCTGAGAATTTGCCAATGTCAAAAGCACAAGAAGTTCTGTTTGATTTGCTTGGAGATGTTAATCCGCAATATGCTTTGAAATACATGACAACTTTTCTATTGAAATTTGCAAGAAAAGATGAAGTCGCTCAAAAGCGACCAGATATTTTTGTGGAAGCCTTGGAAAAATTGAATTACATTTGCAAAAATGACCAAGGCAAATACCAATTGAACATGATATTTGATAAAGAGACACTAATTTTTACAAGTAAATAAATTAAAAAAATCTGGGGTATCCCAGATTTTTATGTTGCTGTTTTTATCATGAGATAAAGGAAATAAGGGGCTCCGATAACTGAAATGATCAGTCCTGTTGGAATACCTGTCCCGACAAGTAGGCTTCTGCCGATAGTATCTGCAATTAGCATTAAAATCATACCAATCAGCATGCTAGCAGGTAGGACGATTCGGTGGTCATTTCCAAATAAGCGGCGCGTGATGTGACCAGAAAGCAAGCCGACAAAAGTAATGTTCCCCACCAGCAAAACGCTAAATGCGGCTAAAAATGTAGAGAGTGTAAGAACCCAAAGTCGTTCTTTCTTTAGGTTAAGACCGAGAGCGATGCTCGTTTCTTGGCTAAACATCATCATGTTTAGGCGGTAGCTGCGCCATATAGTCATTCCCCAAATAATCCCTAGAAGAGGTGCCATGATAGCCAGCAATTGCCAGTTTCCGCCACTTACTTTGCCACTTAACCATGAGACAACATAATCGGTTTTTCCGATATCAAGATTGGCAATAACAGAAACCATCACACCAGAAAGTAAACTTGATATTCCCACACCTGAGATGATTAAGCGTGTTGGTTGAATCGGTTGATTTTTACGGTGAGAAACGGCGTAGACAATACTAATTGTTAAGAAACTTCCAAGCATGACAAAGAAAGGCATTAACGTCAGGATGGCAAGGTTAGTGATATCTAGTAGCCCTACCATGACAGCAATAATTAAGCCAGCTCCCGCATTAATTCCTAAGATACCAGAATCGGCTAGAGGATTTTTAGTTAGGGTTTGCAACAAGACTCCTGACATGGCAAGAGAAGCCCCACCAAGCATACAAGCTAGGATACGAGGAAGCCTGATTTTGAAAACAATCAAAGACATTGTGGTATCAGCTTGTCCCAAAAAGACTTGAAGGACTTTAATAAAGGAGGTATTAGCGTAGCCAATGGATAAAGAAAGCAGGAAAATAATTAGCGAACTAAGAAGAAGGAGAAGTAATTGACTTGTCCGTTTTGTTTTAGAGATCATAGATTTTTCCCCTTTCTGACCAACCAAAGAAAGCAAGGAAGTCCAACGATACTGATAATGGCGCTAAGAGGTGTTTCGGCTGGAGGATTGATGATTCGACTAAGCAAATCAACCCAAACCATGAAAGTCGCGCCAGCAAATGCCGTAAGTGGAAGAATAATACGATAATCTTTAGCGACAAAGAGTTTTATAAAATGAGGAATAATCAAACCAAGAAATGCAAGACTTCCCACCAAAGCAACAGCAGCAGCTGATAAAATAAGAACAATACTAAGCAGGCCAATAGTAGTAGCCAGCGTTTTTTGCCCCAAAGCTTTAGCGACGGTTTCATCAAGATAGAGAATGGTCAATTGATGAGCCATTAGTTGCGCTAAGACAAGACCGACTAGGATAAAAGGAGCAATGATAGCCAGCATTTTCCAATTGGTCTGAGCGAGTCCACCAGCTTGCCAGCCAATTACAGCTTTAGACAAATCAAAATATAAGCTGAAAGCTTGACCTAAAGATGAAAAGAGGGTCGAAATCATAGCTCCCGCTAAAATAAGTCGGGTTTGCTGATAACCTTTTTGAGGATGGTAACTAATCCCAAAAATCAAGCAAGCTGAAAGACTAGCACCAATCAGACAAAGAAAGAGTGTCATGCTGTAGTGCATGCTACCAAAAATGGCATAACCAGCAATCAAGGATAGCCCAGCTCCTGCATTAATTCCAAGAAGCCCAGGATCAGCGATAGGATTTCTTGTCACCCCTTGGATGATACTACCAGCTTGAGCCATAGCTGCCCCAACTAATATTGCTGCAAAGATTCTTGGTAAACGCAAATCAAAAATGACGTCTTGGAGGCTTGAATCAGTTAACGGTGCTCTTAAAACACTGAGGACTTGCTGATTAGTGTAAGCAACCGCCCCAAAACGCAGGCTTAAATAACAGCCCAGAATAAAAAGTATTGCAATGCTGAAAAAAACAAGCCAAAGTTGACTTAGCTTATTTTTCTGAATAAGAAAGTTAGCTTCTTTCATGAGATTTCCGTTTTCAGAGAAGGGAGTCATAATCACCAGCTGTTAGCTTTTTTAATGGCTGCTGTGAAAGTTTTTAATTGTTTATCAAGTGACATTGGGTCAGAGAAGTAGAAGAGATTTTCATCAACTTCAAGTATTTTTTGATTTTTAACCGCTGGAATATTTTTCCAAACATCACTTTCTTTTAAGGAAGCAGCAGCGTCTTTGGTATCTTGGCTGACATTAAGCACAAGGTAGTCACCTACATAATCGGCAAGTACTTCTTGTGAAATACCAAACCAACCAGCTGAGAAGACATCTTTTTTAACAGTTTCAGGAGCAGAAAAGCCAAGTGAATCGTAAATTAATTCACCTCCGCGCCCCCAGTTATTACCATAGAGGTAGATAGCTTTGTCATAAAAATCCATAACAGTGAAGCTTGTTGAGGCATCAAGGTATGGTGCGAGTTCTTCTTTAGCTTTAGCCGTTTTCGTTTTCCAACTATCAAGCCATTTCTGAGCTTTGTCTTCTTTGCCAAAGACTTTTCCAAGATTAGTCATCATTTCAAGATAATCACTCTTACCATATTCAATGACTAAGACGGGCGCAATATCTTTTAATTCTTTGAGGTGTTCATCAGTTGAAAAAGCAATGATAAGGTCTGGCTCTTGCGCAGCGACTGCTTCGGTATCATCTGAGGTTAATTTCACCGCGTCAGCTAATTCATTTCCAAAAGCAGGACTATTTTTTTCTAAATCTAGTGAGTAACTAGACACATTAACACCTAGTTCAAGAAGGTAGCCAGTGTAAGAGTAGGCAAAGTTAACGACTTTTTTAGGATTTTTAGGAATATCGCCTTGGTAAGAAAATCCTGTTATTTTAGGCATGCTTGATAGCTCAGTATTATCTGAAGTTGATGCGTTGTTTTGACAAGCAACCAACATAAGCGTTGCTAGAAATGTTGTTAAAACGACAAATATTTTTTTCATGTCTAAGGTCTCCTGAAATTTATGTGAGCTGATAAGTCAGCAAAATAGGACAGTTATGAACCGGATCTTGACCGATCTGTGCCTCGATGCTAAAAATATCTCTTAAAATATCAGTTGTCATAACCTCTTCAACTTGACCGTGATAGCAAATGGCACCGTTTTTCATGGCAATTAAGTCATCAGAAAAACGCGCTGATAAATTCAAATCGTGCAAAACCATGATGATCGTTTTCTTGGTTTCTTGATTGAGCTTTTTCAGTAATTCTAAAATCTCTAATTGATGATTCATATCTAGGTAAGTTGTCGGTTCATCAAGGAAAATCGTATCGGTGTCTTGCGCTAGCGCCATGGCAATCCAAACGCGTTGGCGTTGTCCACCGGACAAGGCATCGATTTTTTTATTAGCAAGGTTAGTGATTTTTGTCATTTCCATTGCCCGCTTGATTTTAGCTTTGTCAATATCGCTTAGCTGTCCAAAATAACTTTGGTGAGGAAAACGTCCGTAAGACACGAGTTCATAAACTGTAATGTCTTCGGTAGCTTCAAGCACTTGTGGAAGCAGGGCAATCTGCTTTGCAATTTCTTTTGTTGGCAAATCAGTGATGGCTCTACCGTCAATTAAAATTTGCCCAGCTTTAACTGCTTGAATCCGTGTCAGGGCTTTTAGCAAAGTGGATTTGCCACAGCCATTAGCACCGATGATTGTGGTGATTTTTCCATCAGTTATTTTGGTTGATAAATTCTGAATAACCGTTTTATCATCATAAGCGATAGTGATATGTTCAGCACGAATTTCTGACATAGTGGACCTCCTTTCTCGTAAAAAATGAATATGGTTATAATTCTCAAAAAAATTGAGAATTGTTTTTTCATTGTAACAAGAAAAAAGGCCTCTGAAAAGCCTTTTTTCGAAATATTTTTATAAAAACCGCACATAATTCTAATTAATTAGAATTATTCTAAATAGTAATTGTAATCGTTTTAGTTAAGGTATTTTTTAGCGATGTTCATATCACCAGCATAAGCTGTGCGTTCACCGTTAACGATTTGGTAAGCGTCAGTTCCTTTGCCAGCAATGATAACGGCATCATCAGCTTTTTGAGTGAGTGACATGGCTTTTGCAATAGCTTTTTCACGATCAACTTCGATTTCAAGTGGTCGATTGACTTGGCTGGCAATTTCCTCTGCAATAGCTTTAGGGTCTTCGTAGTTAGGATCATCAGCAGTTAAGATAACTTGAAGATTTGGATGAGCATTAATCACACGAGCGAAATCAGCGCGACGACTTTCTCCTTTGTTACCGGTAGCGCCGAGAATGAGGTGAAGATTTCCAGTTTGATGTTCTTCAACAACAGATAATAATTTTTCAAGGCTATCACCGTTGTGGGCGTAGTCAACGAAAACTTTAGCGCCATTTGCCTGGGTAATGACTTCCATACGACCTGGAACGCTTGTCTCAGCAATTCCTTTTTTGATGTCTTCAGGGCTTGTTCCTAAACGAAGACAAGCAAGACCAGCAGCTAGTGCATTTTCTTGGTTAAATGAGCCAATGAGCTGGATGTCATAGTGTCCATCTAGTTTTCCAGTCACATCAAAATCAAAAGCTCTGCCATTTTCGATAGTATTATCAGAATCCTTACCATAAAAATCATGTGGAAGATTAGCCACTTGCTCAGCAACAACTTTAAAATGATCCATACCAGCATTGACAACAACAGCTTTGCTATTTGCCATCAACAGACGTTTGTGATAGAAATAATCTTCAAATGTTGGATGCTCAATCGGTCCAATGTGGTCTGGGCTGATATTAAGAAATGCTCCAACATCAAAGGTCAATCCATAGACACGATCGACAAGGTAAGCTTGGCTAGACACTTCCATGATGAGGTGAGTCATGCCATTATCAACAGCAGTTGCCATCATCTTGAAGAGGTCGAGACTTTCAGGTGTGGTTAATTTTGATTTGAAGAATGTCTTACCATCAAGTGTTGTGTTCATTGTTGAAAACATAGCTGGTTTGTGGCTTTGTTTCAAAATGTTGTATGTAAAGTAAGCCGCAGTTGTTTTCCCTTTTGTACCAGTGAAAGCAATGATTTTTAATTTTTCTTCTGGATGACCATAAAATTCCATGGCAATCAAGCTCATCGCTTTTTTGATATCTGTTACGATAATCGCAGGAATATCAAGTTCGTAATCAACTTGGCTGACATAAAAAGGTAAACCTTTTTGTATAGCTTGTTCAAGGTATTCTTTTTTAAAAGTTGCCCCTTTAGCAAAGAAAAGGGTTGAACTGTCGACAGCACGACTGTCAAAACTGATTTTTGAAAAGCTAGGATTTTCTTTCCAAGTCAGACTGTATTGATTGTGGAAGATGATTTCGCGGAAATTATGGTCTTTTTTCAGAATTTCGAGGGTTTTTTCAAGTGTAATCATACACTCTATTTTAGACTTAATATCTATGTTTTACAAGTCACAAGCAAAAGTTTATAATAAAATGTAACGCTTATTTTTAAAATTAGGAAGAATACTATGTCTGAAAACAAAACAAACGTGACACAGCAACAGCAGATGGTACGTGGAGCTGCTTGGTTAACAGCTTCAAACTTCATCAGTCGTCTCTTGGGTGCCTTCTACATTATTCCTTGGTATGCTTGGATGGGGACTCATGCTGAACAAGCCAATGCGCTTTTTGGAATGGGCTACAATATTTATGCGGTATTCCTACTTATTTCAACAGCAGGGATTCCCGTGGCAATAGCTAAGCAAGTGTCTAAGTATAATACGCTTGGTCAGGAAGAGACAAGCTATTATCTCTTACGTAAAATTTTAAAATTAACCTTAGTACTCGGCTTTATTTTTGCTGCTATTATGTATCTTGGAGCACCAATTCAAGCTGCTTGGAGTGGTGGTGGCGACGATTTGATTCGCGTCATGAAGAGTCTGTCTTGGGCAGTTTTACTTTTTCCATCAATGAGTGTGCTTCGTGGTTTCTTCCAAGGGTTTAATAATTTAAAACCATATGCCATGAGCCAAATCGCTGAACAAGTCATCCGAGTGATTTGGATGTTATTGACAGCCTTCATGATTATGAAAATTGGTTCCGGAGATTACGTTTCAGCGGTTATTCAATCAACCTTTGCAGCTTTCATCGGAATGATTGCCAGCGTCATGGTTTTGATTTTCTTCCTTTGGAAGGAAGGAAAACTTCAAGCTATTTTATCGAAGGACACTGAGGAAATTGACATTGATGCTAATGCCATTATCATTGAAACCGTAAAAGAAGCTATCCCATTTATCATTACGGGTGCAGCCATCCAATTATTCCAATTGGTTGACCAATGGTCTTTCATTAACTCAATGAAACTTTTCACGTCACATAGTTTGAAAGAATTACAAATCTTGTATGCTTACTTATCAAGTAATCCAAACAAGGTAACAATGATTTTAATCTCGCTTGCGACTGCTATCGGTGGTGCAGGGATTCCGCTTTTGACAGAGAATTTTGTTAATAAAGATAAAAAAGCTGCTGCGCATTTGGTCATTAATAGTTTGCAGATGTTGTGCATGGTGCTTTTGCCAGCAATGATGGGAGCTATTATTTTGGCACAGCCACTTTACACTCTTTTCTATGGTGCACCAAATAATGATGCCCTTTGGTTATTTGTTGTAGCTTTGATTCAAGTTATTTTCTTAGCTCTTTATAGTTTGTTAGCACCAATGTTACAAGCTCTTTTTGAAAATCGCAAAGCCATCAATTATTTTGCTTATGGTTTGGTAGTTAAGATTGTTTTACAAGTGCCATTTATCTTTTTATTCAAAGCATATGGACCACTTTTATCAACAGCAATTGGATTGATGATTCCAATTATTTTGATGTTCAATCAAATTCATGCCGTAACACAGTTTAATCGTAAAGCCTTGTGGCGTGGCATCCTATTAGTTTGCATTTTGACGGCTATCATGGGAATTGTTGTTGCACTAGGAACATTTGGACTTCACTTTATCATAAGTCCAACCACTCGTCTTGGTAGTGTGATTTATCTTGTTCTTATGGGAACATTTGGAGTTGCTGTCTATGGATTCTTAGCCTTAGCAACACATTTACTTGATAAATTAATCGGTAATAAAGCAAAAACACTACGTAAAAAACTCCATTTAGAATAAAAAAACAGCCCAGCGGGCTGTTTTTTCATGAGCCCGAAAATAGAAAAGCGAATCGAGTTCTGTAGGCTGTTTTTAATTTAATAAGATATAGTTTTTTCTTATAGCTAACTATTAGGAATTAGAATAGCAAAAAGGCATGCATTTTTGTGAATAAATGTTAGAATAAGGTCTATAAATTTTTGAAAGAAAACTATGTTTTGAGATGAGAAGGGGAATTATTATGAAAAGTGACTGTCGATTGGCTACTATTTTAGCCCATACTGGTATTAAGTCGGATGAAGCAACGGGCGCTCTTGCAGCACCGATTTATTTTTCAACAACCTATCAGCACCCAGAGTTTGGAAAATCAACGGGCTTTGATTACACGAGAACTAAAAATCCGACCCGTGCAACCCTTGAAAAGACCCTTGCAGCAATTGAAAAAGCTGATTATGCTTTAGCGACATCATCAGGTATGAGTGCCATTGTTTTAGCGCTTGAAATTTTTCCAGTAGGAGCAAAAGTGGTTGCCGCGCGTGATTTGTATGGCGGTTCTTTTCGCTGGTTTAATGATAAAGAAAAAGAAGGACGCTTTGTTTTTTCTTATGCTAATACTCAAGCGGAGCTTCTAGATGAAATCACCGAAGAGACAGATATTGTTTATCTTGAAACACCAACCAATCCCTTGATGATTGAATTTGATATCGCTAAAGTTGCTGATGTTGCTCATGCAAATGGTGCTAAGTTAGTGGTAGACAACACCTTTTATAGTCCGATTTACCAAAATCCGATTGCTCTTGGTGCGGATATCGTGGTGCATTCAGCGACAAAATATTTAGCAGGGCATAATGACGTATTGGCTGGTGTGGTGATTACCAGTGACCAAGCCATTTATGATAAGATTTTTTATAACCTTAATACGACAGGACCAACCCTATCTCCTTTTGATTCTTACATGCTGATGCGAGGACTTAAGACGCTCAAACTTCGCATGGAAAAAGCTACTGAGAATGCTCATGCTATTGTGAAGTATTTGAAAAACTCACCAGCTGTTAAAGAAGTGCTTTATACTGGAAAAGGTGGTATGATTTCTTTTAAAGTAGTTGAGGAAGAAAAAATTCCTCACATCATCAATAACCTTCAAATCATTACCTTTGCAGAAAGTCTTGGTGGTGTGGAAAGCTTGATTACTTATCCAAGAGCACAAACCCATGCTGATATACCAGAAGATGTTCGCTTATCTTACGGTTTGACGAATGATTTGCTGCGCTTGTCAATCGGTATTGAAGATGTTGAGGATTTGATTGATGACTTAAAAAATGCCTTGGAGGGATAGTATGGGAAAATATGATTTTACAACTAGACCAAATCGTTTGAAACAATTTACTTACAAATGGCAGAGTTCAGAAAATAATCCTGATTTGCTTCAGTTATGGGTGGCAGATATGGATTTCTTGCCAGTTCCAGAAATCAAACAAGCTATCATTGATTATGGTCAAAAGCATATTTTTGGCTATAATTATTTTAAAGATTCTCTTTACCAAGCTGTTATTGATTGGGAGAAAAAGGAACATGGCTATGAGATTAAAAAGGGAGAGATTTCTTTTATTGATGGTGTAGTACCTGCCATTTCGGTAGCTATTCAGGTATTTACTGAAAAAGGTGATGCAGTATTGATTAACTCACCTGTCTATTATCCTTTTGCTAGAACTATCCGTCTTAACGATCGTAAATTAGTTGAAAATTCTTTGCAGATTAAAAATGGGCATTTTGAGATTGATTTTGACCAATTGGAAAAAGACATCGTAGAAAATCAAGTTAAACTTTATGTTTTTTGTAGCCCCCACAACCCTGGTGGCCGAGTCTGGTCAAGTGATGAATTGCAAAAGATTGGTGAGATTTGTCGCAAATACGGTGTGATTTTAATTTCGGATGAGATTCACCAAGATTTAGCACTTTTTGGTCACAAGCATTATTCCTTCAATACTGTCGATGACTCTTTCAAAGATTTTGCGATTATTTTGGCCTCAGCTACAAAAACTTTTAATATTGCTGGTACCAAAAACAGCTTTGCTATTATCCAAAATCCAGACCTTCGTCGAAAATTTCAACGTGTGCAGTTGGCTAATAACCAACACGAAGTTCCAACCATTGGTATGATTACCACGGAAACTGCTTTTAGCTATGGCAAACCTTGGTTAGAAGAACTGAAAAAAGTGATTGAAAAAAATGTGGAATATTTAACAGATTACCTAGAAGAACACACTAAAATCAAGGTTATGAAGCCAGAAGGAACATACCTGGTCTGGTTAGATTTCTCTGCCTATGATATTAAGCAACCTGAACTTGGAAAAAAATTACAAAAAGAAGCTAAAGTAGTCTTAAATGATGGGGCGCATTTTGGTAAAGAAGGAAAGACATTTGCACGCTTGAATGCAGCAACACCTTTTGAAACCATTAAGGAAGCTAGCAATAGTATTGCTGAAGTTTTTGCTAAATAAGAATAGCGAGCTGACGCCTGCTTTTTTGTGATACTTTTGGCAATTTTGGCCAAATTTCAAGTTCAAATTAGCCAGCCTGTAAAAACTCTTTAGGAGATTTATAATTGAATAGTTTCTTTGGATAGTTGTTAATCCAGTTTTCAATAAATGCGACTTGTTGTTGAGTCGCATTTTTGCTTCCCTTAGGCAACCAACGCCGGATGAGTCTATTATGATTCTCATTAGTACCACGCTCCCAAGAAGAATACGGGTGGGCATAATAGATATGAGTAGGGTCAAAAACTTCCGCTAAACGACTGAACTCAGCCCCGTTATCAGCTGTGATAGAATTCATTTGATAATCCTTGAGGATTGCTTTCAGAGCTTGATTGACTGAAACCGCGGACTTATCGGGAATGAGTCGAATGATTTGATAACGACTCTTTCTATCGGTTAGAGTCAACAGACACTCGTTTTTTGCCCGTGTTTGAATAACCGTATCAATTTCAAAATCACCGATATTCTCACGCTTATTAATGCTTTCTGGTCGTTCCTCAATAGACTTTCCAGCTGGCTTAAAATTGGGACTAGCATGCTTTTTCTTAGCTTTCTCTTGTCGAGGATAAAGCATATCAGCCTTGGTCAATCCTAAGTGTCCATGATGAATCCAGTAGTAAATGGTGGAGATGGGAACAGGTATCCCTTTTGACTTTACCATCATCTCGGGAGAGTATTTCTGTTCGATGTAGTGAGTTATCTTTTCTTTGAGTCCCTTGGTTAGGGAGGCTTGTTTAACAGAACGTTTGCGATTGTTTTGATAGGCTTTTTGAGCAAAATCAGCTGAGTAGATCACTTCAAATTTTCCTTTACGCACTTGTTGTCTAACCTGACCACGTTTGACTTCGTTGTGAATGGTTTGAGGAGCTTTAGCTAATCTCCTAGCGATTTCACGATTTGAGAGCCCTTCTTGAAGCCAACGTTCAATCATTCTACGTTCAGTTAGTGTTAAATGTTTACTTTTTGGTGTATAATAGTTTTGCATCTCAGAGTCTTTCTAATTGTTGTTGTGGTGATTACAATTATATCTCTCTGCGATGTTTTTTGATACCCTTAGGTGGCTAACTTCATTTTAGAACTTTCCTTTTGGCAATTTTGGATAAAAAATGTGACATTCGTCATAAATTTTTAGCATATTTCCTTATTTTCTGCTATAATTGGTAAGGTTAAACTAAATTCAGTATAAAGGAGTACAATCATGGGAAAATTCCAAGTTATCTCACACCCGCTAATCCAACACAAATTGTCAATTTTACGTCGCACAACAACTTCAACTAAAGATTTCCGCGAATTGGTTAACGAAATCGCAATGCTTATGGGTTATGAAGTGTCTCGCGACCTTCCTTTGGAAGATGTTGAAATTGAAACACCTATCACAAAAACAACTCAAAAACAATTGACTGGTAAAAAATTAGCAATTGTTCCTATCCTACGTGCTGGTATCGGTATGGTTGATGGTTTCTTGAGTCTTATTCCAGCGGCTAAAGTTGGTCACATTGGTATGTACCGTGACGAAGAAACTTTGCAACCAGTTGAGTATCTTGTGAAATTACCAGAAGATATCGATCAACGTCAAATCTTTGTTGTAGACCCAATGCTTGCAACTGGTGGTTCTGCAATCTTGGCAGTTGACTCTCTTAAAAAACGCGGTGCAGCTAATATCAAATTTATCTGTCTAGTAGCTGCTCCAGAAGGTGTTAAAGCTCTTCAAGAAGCTCACCCAGATATCGATATCTACACAGCTGCTCTTGATGAAAAACTTAACGGAAATGGTTACATCGTACCAGGTCTTGGTGACGCTGGTGACCGTTTATTTGGTACAAAATAATAAGTTAAAGGCTTAACAAAAAAGGTTTGCGTTCTATTTAAGGAACACAAGCCTTTTCTTTTTTGTTAAGTTAATCTTTCATTTTACTAGAAATGGTTTTGGCAAATTCTTGAGATGCCAAAGGAAGAGTTTGTCGGTTTTTCCATGCTAGTACGATAGTTCTGAATGGTTCTTCGGTAATGTGACGAATGGTTAAATCTTGAAGTGTTAAACCATCAAGGAAATTTTCATAAAGAAGACTGACTCCTAAATCTTGTCGAATCATCTCCAAAATAGTGTAGTCGTCATAAATTTCGTAAGCGAATGTTGGGGTTATATTGGCTTTTTCAAAGGCTGCGCGTGTCAAACTGTTTTCCCCTTCATCAAGAAGAATTAGTTCAGTTTTAGCTAAGTCAGCAAGAGAAACTTCATTTTGTTTTGCCAATGGGTGCTTACTTGGTAAAACGGCATAAAGGAAATCCTGGTAAAGGATATGCGACTGAAGCTGTCCAACATAATCAATATGCGTAAATCCTAAATCAACCTGTCCAGTATCCAGCCATCGGTGAATGCTGGTATAATCTCCCTGCTTGAGAACGAAATTGACTGCAGGGTGTTTGGCTTTGAAGTTTTTGATAAAGGGTAAAATAAAATTTCGACTAGCAGAGGTGAAAATGCCAATGCGGATTTCTGCTTTATTAAGACCTTGTAATTCTTCGATTATTTTAGTGAGCTGTTTTTCCCCTTGAACAATTTGTTGGAAGTAGGGATAGAGTGTTTTGCCGTCTTTGGTTAATTTGACCCCTTCATGACCACGTGTTAATAAGCAAGTTCCGATTTCTTTTTCAAGATTTTTGATGGTCTGGCTGACAGCACTTTGTGAGTAGTTTAGTTGCTCTGCGGTTTTGGTAAATGACCCCAATTCGATAACGGAGCAGAAAATAGCATATTTTGAAATCATATTGATACCTTTCGATAAGTAAAACTTATGTTTATATTATATACTTTAATTTTACTTATATCCAATATCACCTTATAATAAAACAAGATATTAGGAAGTAAGAGGTGAATTTCATGATTCAAAAATATGCTAAACTATTTTCAGTGACTGTTCCTCTTGCGTGGGGGATGTCTTATTTATTTATGGCGCTTGGAGCTTCTGAAATTCCAGCCATTGAATTAGTTGCTCTGCGTTGTGGTTTAGCTTTTTTGGCTCTCATATTAATTTTTTATCGCCATTTAAAAGAAACATTTTCTTGGAAAATGATGGCTTATAGTGCTTTGGCAGGAATATTATTATTTGCTGTTTTTTATTTTTTGATTATTGGAGTTATTGCTACCTCAGCATCAACTGCTGGATTTTTAGCTTCGACAACAGTAGTCATTGTCCCCACTTTACGAGCTATTGTGACACGAAAAATACCTGATGCAAAAACGATAATAGCGATTTTGATTGTTTTATCAGGTCTTTACCTTTTAACAGGCGCTGATTTGTTACAATTTAATCTGGGTGCTGTGATGTGCTTGGTATCTGCGACTTTATACGCTGTTTATATTATCCTTTCTAAGCAGATTGTTGAGAAGGTAGATCCAATGAGTCTAGGAATTTGGCAACTTGGTTTTTCAAGTTTGTACGCTTTAATAGGAACATTTGCTTTTGAGACACCTGTTTTACCACACTCAAATATTGTTTGGTTTTCAGTGTTAGGTTTAGCGCTTATTTGTTCAGCTTATGGTTGGGTGATGCAGACAATCGTTCAATCATATGTCAGTGCGGAATTTACTAGTATCATGTTTACACTAGAACCTATTTTCACAGCTATTTTTGCTTTTATTTTTTTTGGAGAATTGCTGAGTGGTTTAGCTTTTTTGGGAACGGTTTTGATTTTTGTCGGTATTCTTTTAACCATTTATCAACCGAAAAAAAGCCGTTCTATTGTTTTACTTCAGGAAAAAGTCGAATATTAAAATTTTTCATTTGACCTTTTTTGACCATTTGATTATAATAGTTTCAGGTTAAGATTTAAAACAAAGGAGAAAAGATATGATTCCTGTAGTTATTGAACAAACAAGCCGCGGCGAACGCTCATATGATATTTACTCACGTCTTTTGAAAGATCGTATCATTATGCTGACTGGACCAGTTGAAGACAATATGGCAAATTCTATCATTGCTCAACTATTATTCCTTGATGCACAAGATAATACAAAAGATATCTACCTTTATGTTAATACACCTGGTGGATCAGTTTCAGCTGGTCTTGCTATTGTAGATACAATGAACTTCATTAAATCAGATGTTCAAACTATCGTTATGGGTATGGCTGCATCAATGGGAACAATCATTGCTTCATCAGGTACAAAAGGTAAACGATTCATGTTGCCAAACGCTGAATACATGATTCACCAACCAATGGGTGGTACTGGTGGCGGTACTCAACAAAGTGATATGGCTATTGCTGCTGAACACCTTTTGAAAACACGTCAAAACTTGGAACAAATTTTGGCTGACAACTCAGGTCAAAGTTTGGAAAAAGTTCACGCAGATGCTGAACGTGATAACTGGATGAGCGCTCAAGAAACTCTTGAATACGGCTTTATCGATCAAATTATGGTTAACAACGAATTGAACTAATAACAGTTTAATAATGTAAAAAGCTCGCATATTGCGGGCTTTTTGATGTTTGCCCTAAGCAAAGCAGGGATACATTTGCGGTTAATTGTGGTATAATCGATTTATGTTGGCAATTGATGAACACTTATTTGAAATTGATGAAGCAATCGATGAGGTTGCAAAGGCTTTTTTAGCTTTAGACGATGTTCAGGCATATCTAGAGATTAAAAAGATTTTTTTAGCTGATGCGGCTTTACAAGAAAGTATTTCAGAATTTCAGGACTTAAAACAATCTTATGAAGAAGTGAAAGAGTACGCAGTCTTTCGTCCAGAAGTGAAAGAGATCTGTCGTCAGCTATTACAGAAAAAAAGAGAGCTTGATTTGAATCGTACAGTTAGCTTATTAAGACAAAATGAAGTTGCTGTTCAAACGATTCTAGCAGAGTTGACTCAAGAGATTTCATCAGTGATTTCACCAACGATTTTTGTCGATACTGGTTTGCCTTTGGCACCACATAAATCACACCATCAGAATTGTAGTAAGGGAGAAAAGAGAGATGTTTGAAAAGCAGGAACGTCAGGGAATTATCGTTTATTTGTACTATAACCGTGATGCTAGAAAATTAAACAAATATGGTGATGTTCTTTATCATTCACGAAAATTACATTATCAAGTTTTATATGTTAACAAAGAAGAAGCAGCGGATATTGTTGAAGAAATTTCAGCCTTAAAATTTGTGAAAGCCGTTTCTTTATCAGAAATTGATAATATTGATCAAGATTTTGTGGGCAACTTGGCTCATTTCTGATATAATATTAACTTGAATAACTTAGAGGTGGGCAAAGAATAGTATAAATTTTCAGAAAAATCAGTATTCTTTGAATAGCCTTTTTATTAGAAAATAAGGAGATATGTCTTATGCATAAAAAGATTGCGCTAACAGTGTTAACTTTTTTAGCCTCAATCGCTTTAGCGGCTTGCAGTAAATCTCCGGATGTGACTGCAAATGCTACTGGTACAACAATTGGTGATACGATTAAAGTCGGAGTTAACCTTGAATTGACTGGTACAGTTGCTGCTTATGGTAATGCAGAAAACAACGGGGTTAAACTTGCTGTTCAAGAGATTAATAAAGCTGGCGGAGTTGATGGGAAAAAAATTGAGCTTATTACAAAAGATAACAAGTCAGAAAATGCAGAAGCTTCAACCGCTGCAACTAACTTAGCTATTCAGAGTCAAGTTAATGCCATGATTGGCCCAGCAACTTCTGGTGCGGTTGCTGCAGCAAGCTTGAATGCCCAAAAAACAGGTGTTCCTTTGTTGACACCAAGTGGAACTCAAGATGACCTAACGCTTGATACGGTTGATGGTGTTAAAAAATATGTTTTCCGTACAACTTTCCAAGATAGTTTCCAAGGTCAGGTTTTAGCTCAGTATGCTTATAGCAATTTGAATGCTAAAAAAGTTGTCCTTTATTACGACAATTCAAGTGATTATGCTAAAGGGATTGCAGAAGAGTTTAAGAAAAAATATCAAGGCGATATTGTCACAACAGCTACTTTTGCTTCAGGAGATAAAGATTTCCAATCTGCTTTAACAAAAATCAAAAACTTGGATTATGATGCCATTGTAATGCCTGGTTACTATACGGAAACAGGCATTATCACCAAACAAGCGCGTGATATGGGCATCAGTGTTCCAATTCTTGGGCCAGATGGTTTCAATGATGATAGCTTTGGTGATTTGGCTGGTAAAGCAAACACAAACGGTGTCTACTACGTATCTGGTTATTCAACCAAAACAGCACTTTCAGCTAAGGCGACAGATTTTATTAAAGCTTATAAAGCTAAATACGGTTCAGAACCAAATATGTTTGCAGCACTTGCTTATGATTCTGTTTACATGATTGCAAAAGCAGCAGAAGGTGCTAAAACATCAATTGACATTGCTGATAACCTTGCTAGCTTAAAAGATTTTGATGGTGTGACTGGTACAATGACTATTGATAAAAAACACAATCCAATCAAAACAGCTTTGATGGTTGCCATAAAAGATGGAGCTGAGGCTTCAGCAGATGCCGTTGAAATTAAAAAATAAAACTCGATTGATTTGTTATTTGTTTTTATATCACATGACTAGAAAGTTTGGTATTTTATGTTTTTAGAACAACTTCCCCAACAACTGGTTAATGGTATTATTCTAGGAAGTATTTATGCTTTGCTTGCCTTGGGTTATACCATGGTTTATGGGATTATTAAATTAATTAACTTTGCACATGGCGACATTTACATGTTGGGTGCTTTTATTGGATACTATGCGATTAGCACACTTCATATGAATTTTTGGCTTGCGCTGATTGTGACAATGATTGTGACAGCCTTTATCGGAATGGTTATTGAATTCTTGGCTTATCGTCCTTTGCGTCACTCAACTCGTATTGCTGCCTTGATTACAGCTATCGGTGTTTCTTTCTTGCTTGAATACGGTATGGTTTTCTTTGTGGGAGCCAATACACGTTCATTCCCGCAAGTTATTGATATTGTTAGCTATAAGCTTGGTCCTGTGACGGTGACTAACATTCAATTGTTGATTTTGCTTGTCTCACTTATTTTGATGGTTGCTTTGCACTTGATTGTTCAAAAGACAAAAATGGGTAAAGCCATGCGTGCGGTATCAGTCGATAGTGATGCAGCTGAATTGATGGGGATTAATGTTAATTCGACAATCAGTTTTACTTTTGCCCTTGGTTCAGCACTTGCTGGAGCTGCTGGTGTTTTGATTGGACTTTACTATAATTCAATCGAGCCGCTTATGGGGATGACGCCTGGTATTAAAGCCTTTGTTGCTGCCGTTCTTGGTGGTATTGGAATCATTCCAGGTGCTGCTCTTGGTGGATTTGTGATTGGTATTTTAGAGACTTTATCAATTTCGGTTAACCTCTCAAGCTATCGTGATGCTATTGTTTACGCTATCTTAATCATTATTCTTTTGGTAAGACCTGCTGGTATCCTCGGTAAAAATGTGAAAGAGAAGGTGTAGAAAATGAAAAAGAATCTAAAACTTAACCTTTCTTGGCTTGCGATTATTGTGGTTCTTTTTGGAATCATTGAATTATTAACCAAAACCAATATTTTAAATCTTTACTATATCCAAATCTTAATGGGAATTGGTATTAGTATTTTGATGGGACTTGGGACTAACTTGGTGCTTGGTTTCTCAGGTCAGTTTACTCTTGGACAAGCTGGTTTCATGGCAATCGGTGCTTATGCAACAGCCATTATCACGCAGCAAAATCCAACATACGGTTGCTTTTACTTCTCAATGCTTGTTGGGATTGTGATTGCTGTTCTTGTGGCGCTTGTCTTTGGCATTCCAACACTTCGTTTGAAAGGTGACTACCTTGCGATTGCAACGCTTGGTATGGCCGAAATTATCCGTATTGTTATTGTCAATGGTGGCGATTTAACCAACGGTGCGGCTGGTTTGACAGGAATTTTGCCATACACATCATGGCCAGTTATCTTTATCTTTGTAGCGGGAATCACTGTTTTGATTTTGAATTTCTTGCGATCATCTACTGGACGTCAAGTCATTGCTGTGCGCGAAGATGAAATTGCAGCAGAGTCAATGGGAGTTAACGTAACGAAAATGAAAGTCATAATTTTCGTTATGGGGGCAATCATCTCTGCTATTGCAGGGTCTCTTTACGTTGGTTACATTGGAACAGTCGTTCCAAAAGATTTCACGATTATGAAATCAATTGATTATTTGATAATTGCTGTTCTTGGTGGCCTTGGATCAATTACAGGTACTATCCTTGCGGCTATTGTCTTAGGTATTTTGAACATGTTCTTGCAAAATGTTTCAAACCTTCGTATGATTATCTACTCACTTGCTTTGATTTTAGTCATGATTTTCCGTCCAGGTGGACTTTTAGGGACAAAAGAATTTACCTTGTCTCGATTCTTTAATAAAGGCAAAGGAGGTAATCACTAATGGCATTGCTTGATGTTAAAAATCTAACTAAAAATTTCGGTGGTTTGACAGCTGTTGGTGATGTGACAATGCACCTTGATAAAGGTGAGCTAGTTGGGCTTATCGGGCCAAACGGTGCTGGTAAAACAACACTTTTCAATCTTTTGACAGGTGTTTATGAGCCAAGTGAAGGGTCAGTATCTCTTGATGGTACATTACTAAATGGTAAGAAACCTTATAAAATTGCATCACTTGGGCTTTCACGTACTTTCCAAAATATCCGTCTCTTTAAAGATATGACGGTTTTAGAAAATGTTCTTGTCGGTATGGCTAACCAAAACAAGCTATATCTTTTGGCAAGTTTTCTTCGTTTGCCTAAGTTCTATCATAGTGAAGCAAAACTTCGTCAAAAAGCAATGGAACTTCTTGCTATTTTTGACCTTGATGGGGATGCAGAAACTTTGGCTAAAAACCTTCCTTATGGACAACAACGTCGTTTGGAAATCGTTCGTGCCCTTGCGACAGAACCTAAAATTCTTTTCTTGGATGAACCCGCAGCAGGGATGAATCCACAAGAAACGGCAGAATTGACACAATTGATTCGTCGCATTAAAGAAGAATTTGATATTACCATCATGCTTATCGAGCATGATATGAGTCTTGTTATGGAAGTTACTGAGCGTATTTATGTTCTTGAGTATGGACGTTTAATCGCTCATGGAACACCAGATGAAATTAAAACAAATCAACGCGTCATTGAAGCATATCTTGGAGGTGAAGGGTAATGGCAATGTTAAAAGTTGATAATTTATCAGTACATTACGGCGTTATCCAGGCTGTAAAAGATGTTTCCATTGAAGTTAATGAAGGTGAAGTGGTTACCCTTATCGGTGCTAATGGTGCAGGAAAAACATCTATTCTTCGTACAATTTCAGGTTTGGTTCGTCCAAGTGCGGGAAAAATTGAATTTCTTGGTCAGGAAATCCAAAAAGAGCCAGCTCGTAAGATTGTTGCTAGCGGTTTATCGCAAGTTCCTGAAGGACGCCATGTTTTCCCTGGCTTGACTGTGCTTGAAAACCTTGAATTAGGAGCTTTCTTGCGCAATGACCGTGAAGAAAATCAAAAGAATTTGAAGAGAGTTTTTGACCGCTTCCCACGCCTTGAAGAACGTAAAATGCAAGATGCTGCCACACTTTCAGGTGGTGAACAACAAATGCTTGCTATGGGACGTGCTTTGATGAGCCAACCTAAATTGTTGCTTCTTGATGAACCTTCAATGGGGCTTGCGCCAATCTTTATTCAAGAAATTTTTGATATCATTCAAGATATTCAAAAACAAGGTACAACAGTTTTGTTGATTGAACAAAATGCCAACAAGGCTCTAGCAATTGCTGACCGTGGCTATGTGTTAGAAACAGGAAAAGTTGTTCTTTCTGGAACAGGTAAAGAACTATTGGAATCTGAAGAAGTCCGTAAAGCTTATCTTGGTGGATAAGAATAGACTTTTAACGGTTCTTGATGACAGGGTAGACAAAGGTCTGCCCTGTCTTGTTTCGGCCGTTTTCACCTTTTTAGGAATCGTTTGCGGTTTGTGATATAATAAATGTAAGAAAAATAAGCGGAGATTAATTATGGCAGTTAAAGATTTTATGACGAGAAAAGTTGTCTACGTATCACCAGATACAACGGTTGCTCACACAGCGGATATGATGCGAGAACAAGGATTGCGCCGCTTGCCAGTTATTGAAAATGATAGACTTGTTGGTGTTGTTACTGAAAGAACAATGGCTGAAGCAAGTCCGTCAAAAGTGACTAGTCTTTCTATTTATGAAATGAATTATTTGTTAAACAAAACCAAAATCCGAGATATTATGGCTAGAGATGTTGTCACAGTTTCACCTTATGCCAGCCTTGAAGATGCTGTTTATGCTATGATGAAGAATCAAGTTGGAATTCTCCCAGTTGTTGAGGCAGGTCAAGTTTTCGGTGTGATTACTGAGAAAGATGTGTTTAAAGCTTTTCTTGAAGTTTCAGGTTACGGAGAAGAAGGGATTCGTGTTATCATAACAGCAGATGATACTGTTGGGACTTTAGCTAAAATTGTTGACACGATTTCTGCTGATAACCTTAATATCAAGCGTACAGTAGTTGCTACACGTAGATCTGGTAAGGTAGCTATTGAGATTCAAATTGATGGCAAAGCAGATGTAACAGATTTGCGTGAAAAATTGATTAAGCAGGGTATTCAAGTTGATGCGATTGAATTGACATCGGCAAAAGTTATTGACTAAGGAATATATATAGAAGCATTGCTAAGATTAGCAGTGCTTTTTTGCATGATTTTTGATAGAATAGAAGTAAAGAAAATAGTATTAAGGAATTTTCATGAAAAACGGTATAATCATTACATTTGAAGGTCCTGACGGGGCTGGAAAAACAACAGTTCTTGAAAAAGTGCTTCCAGTTTTGCAAGAGAAGGGCTATGATATTGTAACCACACGTGAGCCTGGTGGTGTTGAAATTGCAGAACGCATTCGTGACGTTATTTTAGATGTTAAGCATGTTGCGATGGATAGTAAAACAGAGTTGCTTCTTTATATGGCAGCTAGACGTCAACACTATGTTGAAAAGGTTTTGCCGGCTTTAGAAGCTGGTAAGGTGGTCTTGATTGACCGTTTTATTGATAGCTCAGTAGTCTATCAAGGAGCAGGACGTGGACTTGATAAGGATATTATCGCTAAGTTAAATGAATTCTCAACTGACGGTAGAGAACCTGATTTGACGCTTTATTTTGACGTTGAATCAGAAATCGGATTGGCTCGAATTGCCAAAAATGCTGATCGTGAAGTTAATCGTCTTGATTTGGAAAAATTAGACATGCACAAGCGTGTTAGACAAGGATACCTAGCTTTGGCTCAGACAGAAGAACGTATTGTAACTATTGATGCGTCTCGTAATCTTGATCAAGTTGTTGCAGAAGCAACACAAGTGATTCTTGAGCAATTAAGCTAAAAAAGAGTAAAGGAATTAAAATGGATTTAGAGTGCTTGCAACCCCAACTTTTTAAAGACTTTAATCAGATTTTAAAATCAGATAGGATGAACCACGCCTATCTTTTTTCAGGGGATTTTGCCAGCTTTGATTTTGCACTCTATCTTGCCAAAAGTCGTTTCTGTGAGAATTTGCATGACGGTAGACCTTGTGGGAAATGCCGTGAATGTCAATTGATAGACGACAATGATTTCTCAGATGTTAAAGTGGTTAAACCGACTGGACAGATTATCAAGACAGAGACGATTCGTGAAATGATGCGTGACTTTTCACGTTCAGGATTTGAAGGAAAATCACAGGTTTTCATTATTCAAGGCTGTGAAAAGATGCACGTCAACGCTGCTAACAGTCTTTTGAAATTCATTGAAGAACCTCAAAGTTCTTCTTACATGATTCTATTGACTAGTGATGAAAGCAAGGTGCTTCCGACGATTAAGAGTCGTACACAAGTCTTTCGTTTTCCCAAAAATAAGAAGTTTTTGGTCGAACAAGCTGAGAAAGCTGGCATTCTGAAAACTCAGGCAGATATCTTAGCTGAATTGGCTAAAACCCCAGCTCATTTAGATGAGTTGATGGCTGATAAAAAGATTTTAGACTTGCTTCAGACGATTGAACGCTTTATCTCAATTCTCTTTAAAGATAAAGCAACAGCGTATTTGGAAACAGGACACTTGGTTCAGGCGACACTTGAAAAGTCTGAGCAAGAACTAGTTTTTCAACTGCTCCCTTTGTTCTTAGCAAAGCAGTTTAATCAAAAAGAGAGTCTAACTTATTTAGAGAAAAGTTATAGGGCACAGCAAATGTGGAGAAGTAATGTTAGCTTCCAAAATGTGCTAGAATATATGGTGATTTCATGACAGAAGTATTGAGTGTAAAATACGAAGAAACAGGCAAAGTTGTCTATGTTTTGCCAAACCAAAACTATCAAGTTGGTGACTATTTAGTCATCAAGAATAAAAAAGGGTGTCGCTTAGCTCAAGTTGTGACAGCTAATGAAGATATGGACGAGGTTAAGTTACCTGCTGAAATGGATAGCGTCCTTCGTCAAGCAAATGATAAAGATTTTCAAGCTTATCAAGAGAATCTAACTTTGGCGATGAATTCATTTGACAAAGTAAATGAGTTGATTGAGGCTAATCAGCTTAAAATGAAAGTCATCGACATTGTCTTTCCTTTGGAAAGAAGTTATGTCTTGATTACATTTTGTGCGGAAGACCGTGTGGATTTCCGTCAGCTTTTGCGTGAGTTAGCGGCCCACTTCAAAACACGTATTGAACTTCGTCAAATCAATAGTCGTGAAGAAGCACAAGTTTATGGTGGCGTTGGTCCTTGTGGTCGTGTCCTTTGTTGCGCTAGTTTCTTAGGAGAATTTCCACCGGTATCAATCAAGATGGTTAAAAATCAAGGCATGTCACTTAGCACTGGAAAAACGGCTGGTATCTGTGGTCGTTTGATGTGCTGTTTGAGCTTTGAGGATGAATTTTATAAAACCTCTAAGGAAAAATTCCCTGATTTGGGGACAGAAATTGAAACAGTTGATGGATTAGGAGTTGTTGCAGGAATCGATGTCTTTTCTGATGCTGTCAAAGTTCGATTACCTGAACGACACACTCTTTTAACTTATGCTTTAGAGGAGGTCAAAGTACGTGGATAAAAAAGAATTATTTGATGCTTTTGATGGCTTTTCACAAAATTTAATGATTACCTTGGCTGAAATTGAAGCCATGAAAAAACAAGTACAGTCTTTGTTAGAAGAAAACACAGCTCTTCGACTTGAGAATGATAAATTACGCACACGTCTTACTCAACTCGAACAAGAAACTCCTGTTAAATCTTCTAAACAAGGTAAAAAATATATTGAAAGTATTTATCACGATGGTTTCCATATCTGTAATGATTATTACGGACAACGTCGTGAAAATGATGAAGAATGTATGTTCTGTATGGAAGTTCTAGACAGGGAGTAGTCAACTTTAATGATACAAGTACAAAAAAGTTTTAAAGGTCAAACTGATTACGGAACGCTCTATCTTGTGCCAACTCCGATTGGAAATTTGCAAGATATGACATTTCGTGCAGTTGATACTCTAAAAAATGCAGATTTTATCTGTGCTGAAGACACACGAAACACTGGACTTTTGTTGAAGTATTTTGAGATTTCTGTTAAGCAAATCAGCTTTCACGAGCACAATGCTTACGAAAAAGTTCCTGAGCTAATCGAACTTTTGAAAGATGGGAAAAATTTAGCTCAAGTATCTGATGCAGGCATGCCATCGATTTCTGATCCAGGGCATGACTTGGTAAAAGCAGCGATTGCTGAGGACATTACGGTTGTTGCACTTCCAGGTGCTTCGGCTGGTATTACAGCTTTGATTGCAAGTGGGTTAGCACCGCAACCTCACATTTTCTATGGCTTTTTACCACGCAAATCAGGACAACAAAAAGAATTTTTCGAAAGCAAGAAAGCTTATCCTGAGACACAAATTTTCTATGAATCACCATATCGTGTGACAGATACTTTAGAAAATATGCTCTCAGTTTACGGAGACAGAAAAGTTGTTTTGGTTCGTGAATTGACTAAGCTTTATGAAGAGTACCAACGCGGACAAATCTCAGAAATCTTAGACTACATTGCTGAAAATCCGCTAAAAGGTGAATGTTTGTTAATCATATCTGGTCAAGATGAAGAGGCACAAGCTGAAAAAGCAGCTGAAGACTTAAATCCGGCAAAACTTGTAGCTAGTTTAGTCGAAGCTGGAGACAAACCTAACCAAGCCATTAAAAAAGTTGCCAAAACTTATAGTTTAAATCGCAAAGAAGTTTATAACGCTTATCACGGTATTTCATAAAAAACATTAAAAATCGAGATTTTTAATGTTTTTTATTTTCTTTACAATTACATGTTAGAAAAAATAACATAGAAAATTATAAAGAAAATAAACTAAAAACTAACATCTTGTGTATTTTTTAAATCATGCTAAAACCTTTTGATACAGGGATAAATAAGCATTCTTTACTGAAATTTAGCTCTGACATTCTTTGTTATAAAGTTAGAAAATTTAGAAAATTCGTCCTAATCCCCTTTACTTGTCCAAAAAATAGTGTTATATTATCTAACAAAAAAAACTAACATACAGTTAGAGATTTGAAATTTGGTTTTAAAACTAAAACCTTAGAAAATAAAAGGAGTTTTTGATATGGATGCAGGAAGTATTGCTTTTATGATTATCTGTGCTGGTCTAGTCTTCTTAATGACACCTGGCTTAGCCTTCTTCTACGGTGGTTTAGGAAGACGTAAAAATGTCATCAACACTATGATGATGTGTGCGATTCCTATTGCAGTTGCTTCAGTAATGTGGATGGTTTGTGGTTACTCCCTCTCATTTGGCGGGAACGGAAGTCTTATTGGTAACTTCTCTCATCTATTTTTTAATGGTGTTAGTGAATCAGCTAGTACACGTGGCTTAGCTATTCCAGATGCTTTGTTCGCAGCTTTCCAAATGATGTTCCCAATCATCACAGTTGCGATTTTGACAGGGGCAGCAGCAGGGCGCATGCGATTCACACCATTAGTTATCTTTGTTGTTTTCTGGTTGTTGTTGATTTACTTCCCATTTGCTCATATGGTTTGGGATGAAGGACTTTTGGCTCAATGGGGTACTATTGACTTTGCCGGTGGTGACGTGGTTCACATTACTTCAGGGGTTTCTGGGTTGGTATTAGCCATTCTTCTTGGTAAACGTCGCGACTATGACCGTTTAGAATATCGTCCTCACAATGTTCCATTTGTTTTCCTTGGTGCAGGACTTCTCTGGTTCGGTTGGTTTGGATTTAACGCAGGTTCTGCTTTAGCAGCTGATGGGCTTGCTGTTCATGCTTTTGTAACAACTCATATTTCAGCAGCGGCAGCAATGCTATCTTGGTTGTTTGTTGAAAAAGTTTTGACTGGTAAATTCTCACTTGTTGGTGCTTCAACTGGTTTGGTTGCAGGACTTGTCGCTATCACACCGGGTGCAGGTTTTGTAGCAACATGGAGTTCACTTTTAATTGGTCTTTGTGTAAGCCCAATTTGTTATTTTGCTATTTCAGTTCTTAAGAGCAAATTTGGTTACGACGACGCACTTGATGCTTTTGGTTGTCACGGTATCGGTGGTATCTTTGGTGGATTGGTAACAGGACTTTTCACAACACCAGAACTTGCTCTTGATAAACACAATATTGGTTTGATTTACGGAAATGCACACCTTTTCCTAGTAACAATCGCAGCTATTATTTTCACAATCGTTTGGTCAGCAGTTGCAACATTCGTCATTGTTAAGATTATCTCAATCTTTACAAGTATTCGAGTTGAAGACCGTGCCGAAGCTATTGGTCTTGATGACAGTGAACATGAAGAAACAGCTTACCCAACTTTCATGGGATTGGATTCATAAGCAGTAACGTTTGGCTTGTCGAAAATAAAAAACTGAGTTAGACTAAGTTATAATAGAGAAGTTTAGAAAGGGTGTACATTATGAAAAAAATCGAGGCTATTATTCGTCCAGATCGTTTGGAAGATCTGAAAGATGCCTTATCAAAGGCTGGTTTTACAAAAGGGATGACCGTCAGCCAAGTTTTAGGGTATGGTAACCAACGAGGTTTTGCAGAATATGTTCGTGGTCAAAAAATTGTTCCAACATTGCTTACAAAAGTCAAAGTTGAAATCGTTACTCATGATGCAGCGGTTGACGAAATTGTAGATATTATCTGCAAAGCTGTTCACACTGGAGAAGTCGGAGATGGGAAAATCTTTATTCTTCCCATCGAAGAAGTCATCCGTATTCGTACAGGTGAACGTGGAGGAGACGCCGTTTAGATGAAAAAGATATCTCCAAAAATAAAATAAATGTGATGGAAAATCCGAGTTCAGATGAATTCGGATTTTTTGGTATAAAAAAAAGCACCTTGTCATCACAAAGTGCTGTAGGGTTATTAACAGATTTTAGTTCCGTGTGCAGCTTGGGCACCTGTTTTTTCAATCAATTCTTGGTAATTATCAGCTGTGACACCACCGCCAATCATGATTTCAATACGTCCGTTGGCGTAATCAACTAGTTCTTTAAGATGGTCAACATTTTCAAAAATATCATTATTTTCTGAAGAACCGTGTGTCAAGATACGCACAAAACCAAGGTCGACAAGTTGGTCAATAGCTTCTTTTTGATTAGCAAGAGGAATTTGGTCAAATGCCATATGAAAGACTAGTGGCAAGCCTTGAGTTGATGGAAGAAGTTGTTCAATCCCTTCAATATCGATGTGGTTATCTTCAGTTAAAAGCCCAAGGACTAGGTTGTCACTTTCTAATTCTGCTGCACGAAGAATATCATCTTCCATAATTCGAAGTTCGCTATCATTGTAGACGAAGTTACCACCACGTGGACGAATCATTGTAGCAAGTGAGATTTCTTTTTCGTGAAGATAGCGCGCAGCTTCTTTGATGACACCGTATGACGGAGTTGTTCCACCAACGGCTAAATTATCACAAAGTTCGACGCGTTTAACAGATGAGTCAAGTTGGCTGAGCAAAGTTGTGTTTTCAGCACAAAATTCTTTGATAATCATTTTTTCTCCTTAATGTTTGCTATTTACTATTATAACATGGTTATTCATAAATATTTTGGATAAAAATCCGTAAAAATCTTTACAAAATTCAGAAAATTGTGATATAATTTATACCATTATACGGAGGTATTTTTATGACAATTTACAATTTCTCTGCAGGTCCTGCAGTGTTACCAAAACCAGTGCTTGAACAAGCACAGCGTGAAATGCTTGACTACCAAGGTAGCGGCATGAGTGTTTTAGAAATGTCCCACCGTTCCAAAGAGTTTGATAATATCATTAAAGAAGCTGAAAAATTATTGCGTGAATTGATGGCAATTCCCGATAATTACAAAGTAATGTTCCTTCAAGGCGGAGCATCTACACAATTCACTATGCTTCCTTTGAACCTAGCTAAGGGACGTAAGGCATATTATCTAGTTGGTGGATCATGGGGTAAAAAAGCTTATGCTGAAGCTGTTAAATTGTCCAAATCCGTTCCTTTTGAACCCGTGCTCCTAGCCTCGTCAGAAGATACTGTATACGATCATATTCCTACATTTGATTCTAAAGATATTGACCCTGAAGCTGCGTACGTTCACATCACAACAAATAACACTATCGAAGGAACTTCTATTTACGATCTTCCTGATACTAATGGTGTGCCAATTGTGGCGGACATGTCTTCAAATATTTTAGCGGTTCGCTACAATGTTGAAGATTTTGCACTGATTTATGCGGGCGCTCAAAAAAATATTGGCCCTGCTGGTGTGACTGTTGTTATTGTTCGTGAAGATTTCTTGAATGATGAGCCAACACTTTCTGCAATGCTTGATTATCGTATCCAAGCTGAAGCGGGTTCACTTTACAATACACCACCTGCATACAGCATCTACATTGCAAAACTTGTCTTTGATTGGGTGAAAGCTTTCGGTGGTGTTGACAAGATGGAGGCTGCTAACCGTGAAAAATCAGGTCTTTTGTATGACTTCATCGACCAATCAGACTTCTATACAAATCCTGTTAAGAACCCAGCAGAACGTTCGGTAGCGAATATTCCATTCGTGACACCAAGTAAAGAGCTTGATGCTAAGTTTGTCGTAGAAGCAACACCGTTAGGCTTTAAGAATATTAAAGGTCACCGTTCAGTTGGTGGTATGCGTGCAAGTCTTTACAACGCCTTCCCTCGTCAAGGTGTGCTTGATTTGATTGAATTCATGAAAAAATTTGAAGCAGAAAACAAATAAGGCTTTCTGTCAATGATTCTGATTAGGAATAAACAAGATTTTTCTTTTATAGCGATATAAGCCATTTGAGTCTGAGATTTTATCCCAGGCTCTTGGTGTAAAGGGGTAAATATGGTATACAGTGTTAAAACATTTAATAATATTAATCAAGTAGGTCTTAAAGAATTAGGAAATCAATTTCAAGTTGATGGTGATTTAGCAGAAAATCCAGATGCTTTTATTCTTCGCAGTCAAAATCTTCACGGCGTTGAATTTCCAGAAAATCTAAAAGCTATTGCTCGTGCAGGTGCGGGTACAAATAACATTCCGATTGCCGATGCAACAGCAGCAGGAATTGTGGTCTTTAATACGCCAGGTGCCAATGCTAATGCGGTTAAAGAAGCGGTGCTTGCATCAATTTTGATGTCGGCACGTGATTACATCGCAGCTAACGCTTGGGTTAATACACTTTCGGGTGATGACGTTCCAAAACAAGTCGAAGCTGGCAAAAAGCAATTTGCTGGAAATGAAATTTCTGGTAAAACACTTGGTGTTATCGGACTTGGTGCTATTGGTGGACGTATTGCTAACTATGCCCAACGTCTTGGGATGAACGTTTTGGGTTACGATCCATATGTTTCTATTGAAACAGCTTGGAATATTTCACACCATGTCAAACGTGTTGATGATGTCAAAGAAATTTTTGCAAATTGTGATTACATTACTGTTCACGTGCCATTAACAGATGAAACACACCATACCTTTGATAGCGAAGCATTTGGTTTGATGCAAAAAGGAACTGTTGTTATCAACTTTGCGCGTGGTGAATTGGTTGATAATGTAGCGCTTTTTGAAGCTATCGAAGCAGGTATTGTCAAACGTTACATTACAGACTTCGGAACTGAAGAATTGCTTAACAAAGATAAAATCACTGTCTTCCCTCACGTGGGTGGTTCAACAGCTGAAGCTGAACTTAATTGTGCTATCATGGCTGGTAAGACGATTCGTCAATTTATGGAAACTGGCGAAATTACAAACTCAGTTAACTTCCCTAATATTCACCAAGCTTTGACAGCGCCATATCGTATCACATTGATTAATAAAAATGTGCCAAACATCGTGGCTAAAATTTCAACAGCTGTCTCGGAATTAGGTATTAATATCGATAACATCATCAACCGATCAAAAGGTGATTATGCTTATACTTTGCTTGATCTTGATGAGACAGATAAAGCTAAAGTTGATCATTTAGTAGCCAACTTTGAAGCAAGCGATAATATCATTCGTGTTCGTTTGATTGCTAAGAAATAATTAAGGTGAGCTGAGATTAAATCTCGGCTCTTTTTGTCTTTATTTGATATAATGAGGACAATGATTTCTAGTTAGCAAAGGAGCAGAAGATGTTTACTTTTTACGAATACCCAAAATGTAGCACATGCCGTCGTGCTAAGGCAGAATTGAAAGAATTAGGGGCTGATTTTGAAGCAATTGATATCACACTTGATACGCCAAAGGCTGATCAAATTAAGTCATGGATTGAAAATTCTTCTTTTACAGTTAAAAACTTTTTCAACACTAGCGGTCAAGCTTATCGTGCACTTGGCTTGAAAGACAAGGTTGATGCCTTAACGGTTGATGAAGCTGCTGATTTACTTGCTTCTGATGGTATGTTGATTAAGCGTCCTGTTTTAGTTAAAGATGGTAAAGTCTTGCAACTTGGTCACCGTAAGTCGTATACTGAATTATTGAAAGACTAAGAATGATTTCCTGAGTTCGACTCAGGATTTTTTTAGCCTTACAGTCCTTAAAAAATTAGAATATTTAATATCACACCTTATTTCGATGCCTTTTTTGCTATAATAGTCTCATATCGCACGATTTGAGGATTTTTATGGAAAAGGAGATGAGAGATGCTTAGGATAAATAAGAAAGTTTGGCTGAGAATATCCTTGTTGTTATTTTGAGTGATTGGGATGTATTATTTTGCTTTTTACAAGCCATCACCATTATCTGGGAGTTGAAGCTGATTTTAAAAATGGTAATTGGCGAGTTACAGATATTCACAATGGTGGCTTAGCCAAGGAAACAGAACTTTCTGAAGGAGATATTCTTTTAAAAATTGATCAACAAGAGAGCAGTAAAAACGTTTTGCTGAATAAATGGTTGATTGTTGAACAGGCAAAATCTGTTCTTGTCTAGCGTAATCATCAGGAAAAACGGATTGTTTTTAAGGGAAATCAGTCATTTAAACCTTTGTTTCTTATTTTTGAAGCGATAGCCTTTGTGTTATTAGTTTGGGCGATTTTACCTTTTAAAAAAGACAAGACGAGTCGGTCAAGTAAGCGATATAACCTGTTTTTAATTGTGACAGCATTCTTTCTTAGCTCCCTGATACCTTCGAGTATGGGAGATACTTTAGGGCGCTAATTTGTGGTTTTGTATATCACCTTGCTTCCTTTTTTCATTGATATTTTTTGGCGAGCGAGTATTCTTAAAGAAGCGGCAACAAAATTGTCTTTGTTTTCAAGGATTGTTATGGGGTATTCTTTGGTGACCATTTTGATTTTCATTTTGGTCCAAGAGTTCTCACTTCCTTTGATTTTTGTGAAATACTTATCTGACGGTATTTTTTATGTCAGCTTCTCGATTTTGTTGATATTAGCTGCCTTTTCTTTGGTAAAGGATTATCCATCATTTCTTTTGCAGAAGGTTAATTTAATTTTATTAACGCTACTCAGTTTGATTCCTTTATTATTTCTGCCGATTATGGGAGCTGTGAATCATTTAATTGTCAATCGTTTAACGATAACGAGAACGCACTTATCCTTACCTGTGGTCTACATTTTGGAGGCTATCGTGTCAACTTTTCTCATGATTTCCTTTACAGTTATGATGAAATTTATGCTGATATGGTTGGTGGTGGTTTACTGTTTCTTGTTTATTTTGTGTTCTTTGCCGATTATCAAGGATTTTATGGATATGGCAAAGCAGCTAAATTATCGCCTGGATGGACAAACAATTTTTTCTGCCGTTGAGATGAAGCGTGAGGACATTGCCATCACTATTCACGACACGATTATTCAAGAGGTGATTTACCATAAGAAACAAATTGAGTCTGCAGGAGACGTTGACAAAAGCGAGGTGTTGAACACTTTGGATGATGTTGTTTTTGAACTGCGTGAGCTGTGCTCGAACATTTATCCTTTGATGATCAAGGAACTTGGCCTGAAAAATGCTATTTTGGAACTCTTGAATAAGTTTCAAATTGGCAACAATTCTTTTCAGTGTTTTTGATGTCCTTGTTAAGTGTGCTGATTTTTTGTTGGTTTGCAGGGTGCTTGACATGGTTTGGAGAAAAGTTTAGATACTTTTATCTTAGATTCGCATTTGCCTACGGTTTTGCTTCAAGCGGATGCTATTAGCAAGAATCAAATGTAAGACATCAAAACTTTACCTTCTGTGGAAAGGGTTGATGCCAAGACAAAGCTTCTAGCTAAGGTTGATCTTAAGAATGATTCAGAAAAGTATCTAACGTTAGAATGGTTTGATGAATCGGCTAAAAAAGTGATTGCTGTTGATAAAGGGAAAAACTTTGATAATGATTCTGAAGGCATTTGGTTAGATAGAAATTTTGTGGAAAAAAATCATTTGAAACTTGATGATGACGTAACTCTTGTGATTGCTAATCAAACCATTCATTTTCCGATTAAAGGTTTGGTTGAGTCAGCAGATAAGATTTATTTTACGAGAAGTATTGAATATTTAGCACCAAATTCTAAGAACTATGCTTATGGTTATGTGCCAGAGAAAGCCTTAGCCAAGATGACTAGAGGTCACACAACTAACAATGCTCTTGACATTTATGCCAAAAAGGGTGATATTAGACACAATATTGAAGAGATTTTAGGGAAACATTTGTTTTCTTATGATAACCAGAAAACTTTGACAGAAGTGTCGGAAGCGACTGGTCGCGTTGGACAAATTCGAAATTTCTCTTTCATCTTTATCTTTTTAGCAATTCTTGCCATGTTTACGACCATTCGACGCCTGATTGAAAGTTAAACCAAAAAAATTGCAGTCATTAAAGCTTTGGGCTATTCAAATGGGTAAATTACTTGGCATTATATTTCTTTTGGCTTATTAGTTGGAAGTTTTGGAGCTTTGGCTGGTGCAGCTATCTCTCCTTTGATGTCGCTTTTTGTGCTTGAGACACAAAAGACGATGTTTACCTTGCCACATTGGCAGATGGCTTATTCATGGTCGTCGTTGGTTGTCATTTTGCTTGTCATCTTTATTTGTACCTTGTCAGCTTATTTGGCATCTCGTCAGGTTATTAAGGGACTGCCAGCTGTTTTCTTACGAGGAAAAACGAAGAAAGTTCACCACCTATTTCTTGAAAAAGTTCCTCTTTTTTGGAATCGTATTTCTGATGAAACCAAATGGGCAATTCGTGATGCCTTCATTAACAGGGTGAGGGTACTTATGGGAATTGTTGGTGTTGCTGGAAGTATGATGCTTTTGATTGCAGGTGTCGGTATGCCGATTTCAATGAATCATTTGGTGGATAAAGCTTATAATACTGATTTTTTATACGCTAAACGCTTGACGGTTGCTAATTACAATCAAGCAGCTAAAACTTATTAAGGTCAAGGGGGACAAATTAACCGAGCTCATTTTTCAAAAGATGATGGTTATAATCGTCTCTTGATTATTGTTAGTGATGGTGATTTTGTTAATGCAAGGACTTGCTGACAATAAATCAGTTGAAAAAGGCGGTATTTATGTTACCAATCGTTTTGCGGAATTAGCTGGAATCAAAAAAGGAGAAACTCTGAAAGTAACTCCTTATCAAGACAGTAAATCTTATTCATTTGAAGTTAAAGGAATTGTCACAAGTGAGACTAACCAAGGAGCCTACATCAGGTCAGAAACTTTTGAGGCAGCTGGTGGTAAATTTAATCCGCAAACCTTGTTGGTGGATAAGACCGTGTCAAAAGATGATATCAAAAATGATCAAAATATCTTATCGGTCATTAATAAATCAGATCAAGAAAAGAATGCTTATGATTTTGTGAGTAGCTTGATGAGTGTCTTCTTGATGATTATCGGTTTTGCATTGCTACTTGTTATTGTTGTTCTCTATAACCTTGGTTCTCTGAATTTTGTCGAACGGATGCGTGATTATGCAACGCTTCAAGTTCTTGGGTTTTCTAAGAAAAATTTGCAATTGATTACCATGATTGAAAATCTTATGTCAACATCAATTGGTTGGATTCTAGGAATTCCAATGGGAATCTGGTTCTTGAGATGCTATGTGGCAAACTTCTCAACCATTCGTATTGAGTACACAGCCTACATCACTTGGCAAGTTCTCTTGATTGCCAGTGCCTTAGTCTCGGTGACATCTGCAGTCACAACCCTCATTATCAGCCATAAAAATAAAACCATTAATATGGTTGAAGCTTTAAAAGGAGTTGAGTAAAAAAACAGTCCACTGGACTGTTTTTTTCACGAGCCAAGAAATAGAAAAGCGAGTCAAGTCCATTGAAAAGTTGAACCTGCCAATCACACCACTTATAAATCAATTTCTAAGATAATTGGTGTATGGTCTTGGCGTGCGCCTGAGTCAATCATTTCTGATTTTGTTACTTTATCTGCGATGCGGTTTGAAGTGAGCCAGTAGTCAATGCGCCAGCCAGTGTTGTTAATTTTACTTGTCTTACTACGTTGTGCCCACCAGCTGTATACGTTTGGAACGTTACCGTGAAGGTGACGGAAAGTATCTATGAACCCTTTAGCCAGCAAGTTAGTAAAGCCAGCACGTTCTTCATCGGTAAATCCAGCAGAACGGCGGTTTGAATTGGGATTGGCGAGGTCGATTTCTTGGTGGGCAACGTTGTAATCACCAGTAGCTAGAACAGGTTTCTTTTGGTCAAGTTCAGCTAGGTATTGGGCGTATTTTTCATCCCAAAGTTGACGTTCGGCTAAGCGTTTAAGCCCTTCGCCAGCATTTGGTGTGTATACTTGAGTGACGTAAAAGTTATCGAATTCAAGTGTGATAATGCGTCCTTCACTATCCATGGTATCTGGAGCACCGATTTCTGGGAAAGAGATTTCTGGTGTTAACCCTTTTTTATAAAGGAACATTGTCCCAGCGTAGCCTTTTCTAGCTGGTTCAACAGAAGAACGCCACGAAATCTCATAATTTGGGAAGTAGTCATTCAAAATTTGAAGGTGCTTTTTGGTAGGCCCTTTTGCTGAGAGTTTTGTTTCTTGGATAGCGATGATATCAGCATCCTCAGCTACCAAAGTATCAATGACGGCGCGTGAAAGAACAGCTCTGGCTGAATCACTAGTTAAGGCAGCATTGATTGAGTCAATATTCCATGAAATGAGTTTCATATTCTTATCCCAAAGCCTTGGGTGAGCAAAGCTTTTTTCCTCTTTCTAAAGTTTAATCGTTAGTTTCTATTTTATCAAAAAATGAACTGGTATGCGATTTTAATGCTTTTTTCTTGTGACTGTTTTTTTAAAGGATTATAATCTATTTAGATAAATTTCTAAATAGTTTTTTAGAAAAGTAGGGGATTGTTATGGCATTTGCAGAGACATTCAAGGCACTTTCTCATCCCATTCGGCGAGAGATTTTGACCTTGTTAAAAGAAAATTCTTTGATAGCTGGTGAGATAGCTAGTCATTTCGATCTTTCTGGAGCAACTATTTCGCACCATCTGAGCATTTTGAAAAAAGCAGGTTTAGTAGTTGAAAGGCGTGAAAAGAATTTTATTTACTATGAGTTATGTACTTCTGTTTTGGAAGATATTATGACTTGGCTTGCGGATTTAAAGGAGAAATCAGAAGATGAAAATGAATAAAAAACAACCTATATTAACAAGTTTTGTGATTGTTTTGCCAGCTTTGCTTGGGGCATTTTTCTGGAACGCTTTGCCAGAGCAAGTACCAACTCATTTTGGAATTGATGGGCAAGCGGATGGCTACAGTAGTAAGCTCTTCGCCCTTGTTGCTTTCCCAATTTTATTTGTGATTTTTCAAATTATTGCTTTAGCCTCACTTGAAAAGGAGTCTGTAAAAGTAGCTGCTCCAGCTAAAATGAGAAAGCTCTATGCTTGGATTGTTCCAGCTTTTAGTTTCATTGTTCAAGAGTCAATTTATGCGAATGCTCTTGGCTGGGTGAAGAGTAGTCCGACTCTTGTGACAGCTTTTTTGGGGATTATTTTTATAATCCTCGGAAATTATTTGCCAAAAACACATCGCAATCATACCATCGGTATTCGCACTCCTTGGACGTTGTCTGATGACAAAAATTGGTATAAGACACACCGAATGGCAGGTAAACTTTGGGTGCTTGGTGGTTTGCTTATCTTGCTTGAGAGTTTTGTTCAAGTGGCTATGTCTTATGTGATGGGAGTAGTCATTGCTATTATGATTATTGCGCCGATGATTTACTCTTTTCTTCTTAGTCGAAAAGCCTAAAAACTGATTTGCCTATTTTTTTAGCTGTAAAATTGTTTAATTGTGTTATAATGATAGAACAAAATTAAAGGAGATATTGTGATGAAAAAGACGGTATCCTATTGGTTAATTGCTTTATGGTTTTTAGTAATGCTAATCAGCTATTGGATTTTTTTACCGCCCATTAATATTTTTAGCGTAGCATTTTGGCTTTTTGTTTTAGAGGGCTTGGCTTTGGCTTTTGGTGGTCTTGCTTTGTTGTCTCTCGGTGGCAAAGTCCAACAAGTGACTTTCCAAATGACAGGTAGTCGTGCTAGAAAAGTGGTTTCAGCACCAAGACCTACTTTTGGAAAAGCTTTGTCAGCTATCAGCTTTGCTATTGCGGCGATTTTACTTATTCTTGGTGCATCAACTTTTTTAAACTCTCGTTTGTTTAGAGCAAAAAGTTATGCTAATGTGATTAAGGTCAAAGATGCTGATTTTGCTTCTGACTTCCCAGAAACAGATATTTCTCACTTGGCTTTGCTTGACCGTTCATCAGCTAAGAAAATTGGTGACACTTACCTTGGAACGATTGATAAAGTTTCACAATTTGGCATTTCAGATGATTATCGTCAAGTGACCATTGGTGAGCAACCTTACCGAGTCTCACCTCTTGAATACAAATCTTTCTGGAAATGGTTCTCTAACCACAAAGACGGAATTGGTTACTATGTCAAAGTCAACCAAACAACTGGTAAAGCAGCGCTAGTTAAACTTGATAAAGGAATGAAATATTCTGATTCTGAATACTTCTTCAATGATACGCTCCGCTATTTACGCCTAAAATACCCAACAGTGATTTTTGGTGATCCATCGTTTGAAGTCGATGATAAAGGCAATCCTTACTACGTCGCAACAACTTATAAACCTAAGTTCATGTTGACATCTAACGACCCAACAGGAGCGATTTTGCTCAATGCAGTCACAGGTGAAACCAAACGTTATGATCTTAATGATGTTCCAAAATGGGTTGACCGCGTCTTTTCTGCTAATAATGTGATTAGCCGCGTTGATGATTATTACACTTATCAAAAAGGTTTTTGGAATACTGTCTTTAGCCAAACAGATGTGAAAAAGATAACCGATAGTTATAACTATATTTCAATTGGTTCTGATATTTACCTTTACACAGGTATCACATCGGCTACTGCAGATTCTTCAAACCTTGGCTTTATCTTGGTCAACATGCGTACTCGTGAAGTGACAAATTATAAGTTAGCTTCAGCAACAGAAACAGCAGCTCAAGAATCAGCCGAAGGAGAAGTGCAAGAAAAACATTATGAAGCAACAGCTCCAACCTTGGTAAAATTAGATGGCAAAGCTTATTATCTTGTATCTTTGAAAGATGCTGCTGGTTTGGTTAAATCTTACGCTATCGTTGATGCAGAAGATTACCAACAAGTGACCGTTGATAATGATATCGAGACTTTGATTACTAAATTCACAGATTCAGATACTTCAGCTTTGTCTGGTGTTGCTGACAATTCTGGCGAAGCCAAAAAAGTCAAAGTAATCACTGGAGTGGTGGATAAATTAGCCAGCCAAATGATTTCAGGCTCAACAGTTTACTACATCTCATCATCAGGAGAGATTTATAAAGTTAAAGCAACGACTGATACAACAGACAAACTTCCTTTCCTTGCTGTTGGGGATGAATTTAAAGGTGAACTTCAAGATGATAATTACTTGACTAAATTTGAAGTAACTAATCAAGAATAAACAGCGAAGAGTTTGGTATGAAAAATCCAAGCTCTTTTGAATACGATTTTTTCGTATGCTCCAGCATTTAGCCTATAATCAGCCATAAATTTGTGTTATAATTAGGTGTTATCAATAAAGGAGTTTCATTTGCTCCTATTTGAAAGGAAAGAAAATGACTAGTAAACAACCATTTTATATTACAACACCGATTTACTACCCATCTGGTAAGCTTCACATCGGTTCTGCTTACACAACAATTGCTTGTGACGTTTTAGCACGTTACAAACGTATGATGAACTATGATGTTTTCTATTTGACTGGTCTTGATGAACATGGTCAAAAAATTCAACAAAAAGCTGAAGAAGCTGGCATTACACCACAAGCATACGTTGACGGCATGGCTGCTGATGTTAAAAAACTTTGGAAAATGCTTGACATTTCATATGATAAATTTATCCGTACAACTGATGATTATCATGAAAAAGTTGTTGCTGAAGTTTTTGAAAAATTGTTGGCACAAGATGATATCTATCTAGGTGAATATTCTGGTTGGTACTCAGTCTCAGATGAAGAATTCTTTACAGAAAGCCAATTAGAAGAAGTCTTCCGTGATGAAAACGGAAAAGTCATCGGTGGTATCGCTCCTTCTGGACACGAAGTTGAATGGGTTTCTGAAGAATCTTACTTCCTACGCCTTGGAAAATACGCTGACCGCTTGGTTGAGTTCTTCCATGCACACCCAGACTTCATCCAGCCTGATGGTCGTATGAACGAAATCATTAAAAACTTCATCGAACCAGGTCTTGAAGATTTGGCTGTCAGCCGTACATCATTTACATGGGGTGTTAAAGTCCCTTCAAATCCTAAACACGTTGTTTACGTATGGATTGATGCCCTTCTTAACTATGCAACTGCACTTGGATATGGTCAAGAAGACCACGCAAACTTTGATAAATTCTGGAACGGAACAGTCTTCCACATGGTTGGTAAAGATATCCTTCGTTTCCACTCAATTTACTGGCCAATTATGTTGATGATGCTTGACATGAAATTGCCTGAACGCTTGATTGCCCACGGTTGGTTTGTCATGAAAGACGGTAAAATGTCTAAATCTAAAGGTAATGTGGTTTATCCAGAAATGCTTGTCGAACGTTTCGGTCTTGACCCACTTCGTTACTACCTCATGCGTTCACTTCCAGTAGGTTCAGACGGAACATTTACACCAGAAGATTACGTTGGACGTATTAACTATGAATTAGCCAACGACCTTGGTAACCTTCTTAACCGTACTGTTGCCATGATTAACAAATACTTCGGTGGCGAAGTGCCAGCTTATGTTGAAAACGTGACTGAATTTGATGCGGACTTGGCAGCACTTGTCGCTGAAAAAATCACTGAATACCACAAACAAATGAATGCTGTTGATTACCCACGCGCACTTGATGCTGTATGGAGTATCATCTCACGTACAAACAAATACATTGATGAAACAGCTCCTTGGGTACTTGCTAAAGATGAAGCTAAACGTGATGAATTAGCAGCAGTAATGGCTCACTTGGCAGCTAGTCTTCGTGTGGTTGCTCACCTTATCCAACCATTCATGATGACAACATCAAATGCTATCATGGAACAACTTGGTCTTGGAGCTAACTTTGACCTTGAAAATCTTGCTTTGTCAGGATTCCCAGAAGGTGTGAAAGTGGTTGCTAAAGGAACACCAATCTTCCCACGTCTTGATATGGAAGCTGAAATTGACTACATCAAAGCGAACATGGGTGCAGGTGCAGTAATTGCTGAAGAAAAAGAATGGGATCCAGCAGAAGTTGAACTTAAAAACGAAAAGAAAGCTATTAAATTTGACGACTTTGACAAAGTAGAAATCCGTGTCGCTGAAGTTAAAGAAGTTTCTAAAGTTGAAGGTTCAGAAAAACTTCTTAAATTCCGTCTTGATGCTGGTGATGGTGAAGACCGTCAAATCCTTTCAGGAATTGCAAAATTCTATCCAAACGAACAAGAACTTGTTGGTAAAAAATTACAAATCGTAGCTAACTTGAAACCACGTAAAATGATGGGACTTCTTAGCCAAGGTATGATTTTATCAGCTGAACATGACGGTAACTTGAGTGTTCTTACAGTTGACCCAAGTGTACCAAACGGTAGCCAAATCGGTTAATCATCAAAAATTAATAAATAGAATACTCAGCTTTTGTGTATCTTTAGCGCAAAAGCTGAGTATTTATATTGCTCTCAAATGTAAAGAAAATTGAAAAGATAGTGGAAATTCTGAAAATGATTTATTGATTTTCGGTTAAGATTCATTTGATATTTTTAGTAGCGAAAGAAACAGAATTTGTTAGAATCGAGAAACGTGTAAAATGACATTGAAAATCTTATCAAGAGAAGATTATGAAACATTAAATACGAGATTTAAAGAACGTTCTTTTATGCAAACTGTTGAAATGGCAGATTTACTCGAAAAACGTGGCTTTGACATTACATTTTTAGGATTGGAAACAGATGGAGCTATTCAGGTGGCTGGCGTGCTTTATAGTATGCTGATGACTGGTGGACTTCACATGGAAATCAATTCTGGACCAGCTTCGACAAGTACAGCTTACCTTTCAGAATTTTATAAGGAATTAAAAGCTTATGCTAAGGAAAATGGTGCCTTTGAACTGATTGTTAAGCCATATGACACCTACCAAAGTTTTGACAATCATGGTAATCCAAACGATGATGAAAAGCCCGAATTGATTAGCTGTTTGACTGATTTGGGATACAGTTATGACGGTCTTCAGACAGGCTATCCAGGAGGTGAGCCTGACTGGCATTACGTGAAGGATTTGTCAGGATTAACACCTGAAACGCTTCGTAAATCATTTAGTAAAAAAGGTCGCTCACTTGTTAACAAGACAAATTCATTTGGAATTAAAGTGCGCAAATTAACCCGTGATGAACTTCACATCTTTAAAGAAATCACAGCATCAACATCTGAACGCCGTGAATATACAGATAAACCGTTAGATTATTATGAAGCTTTTTATGATAGTTTTGGTGATAAGTGTGAGTTCGTGATTGCGACAATTAATTTTCAAGATTATCTCAAAAATATGCAGGCTGGTCATGATAAAATTGCAGCTGACTTGGCGGTTTTGAATCAAAAGATTGCTGAAGGGGTTAACTCAGCCAAGGTTAATAAACAAAAAGCACAGCTTGATAAGCAAATTTCAACTTTTGATGTTCGCCTTAAAGAAGCTAAAGAATTGATTCAAAAACATGGTTCAGAGGATGTGGTTTTGGCAGGAAGTCTTTTCGTTTATACACCACAAGAAGCTGTTTATCTTTTCAGTGGTTCATATACCGAATTTAATAAATTTTATGCGCCTGTTGCCCTTCAAGAGCATGTGATGATGGAAGCACTGAAACGTGGCATTAATTTCTATACTTTCCTTGGTATTCAAGGAATTTTCGATGGCAGCGATGGTGTTCTTCGTTTCAAACAAAACTTCAATGGTTACATTGTCCGCAAAATGGGAACTTTCCGCTATTATCCACGACCAATGCTGCATAAAATCATTGCAATTGCTAAGAAAATCTTAAGACGATAACCAAAACGAGCCTAGGCGCTCGTTTTTTGGTATACTAGTGGTATTAACAATCAAGGAGAGAGAAATGACTTTTGAAGAAATTTTGCCAGGTTTAAAGGCTAAAAAAAAATATGTACGCACTGGTTGGGGCGGAGCAGAAAACTACGTTCAGTTATTTGATAGCATCGAGCAAAATGGCGTAGCACTTCCAGTGACACCTTACTTCCTCATTAATGTGTCAGGCGAGGGCGAAGGTTTTTCAATGTGGTCACCAACACCATGTGATGTCCTAGCTACTGATTGGGTTGAAGTTCATGACTAAAGTACTTATCACAGGTGTCAGCTCAGGAATTGGGCTTGCGCAAGCGCGACTTTTTTTGGAAAATGGCTGTGCGGTATACGGCGTTGATAAATCACAAGCGCCTGAGATTCAAAATGAAAACTTTCATTTCCTACAGTTAGATTTGACGACGAATTTAGCTGCGCTCTACGACTTTGTTCAGGACGTGGACATCTTGTGTAACACCGCTGGAATTCTCGACGCTTATAAGCCATTGCTTGAGGTGTCAGATGATGAACTCGAGCGTGTGTTTCAGACCAATTTTTTTGCGACAGTCAAAATCACTCGCTATTATTTAGCCAAAATGGTTGAAAGACAATCAGGTATTATCATTAACATGTGCTCGATTGCTTCATTTATTGCAGGTGGGGGTGGAGCGGCATACACAGCTAGCAAGCATGCCCTTGCAGGTTTCACGCGCCAGCTTGCACTTGACTATGCTAAAGACAAGATTCAAGTCTTTGGTATCGCACCAGGTGCGGTCAAAACAGCCATGACAGCTAGCGATTTTGAACCAGGAGGCTTGGCTGACTGGGTCGCCCAAGAAACACCAATTGGACGTTGGAGTAATCCTGAAGAAATCGCTGATTTAACAGAATTTTTAGCATCAGGCAAAGCAAGCTCCATGCAAGGCGAAATCATCAAAATCGACGGCGGCTGGAGTTTGAAATAATAGAGATAAGGAGACTTCAGAAATGAAGAGGAGAAAACCATAGGCTACTCACTGTCGAACTCGTAATTGAAGTAAGACAGAAAAGAACAGGAGAAAGCCTATGAACGCACAAGAACTTTGGAACAAATACAAAAAAATAAATCCTTCAATCGGAGATGATATTGATGCTTGGCAATTTGGAGTAGAAGCGGATTTGTTAGCGCAACTAGTCCTTGAAGGAACAAAAACAGCGACAGCGTCGGCTTATGATTTATATGCTGTTGATAATGACCCGCTACCTGAGGTTGGGTCTTATGATGTGGTTCTCGACAGTCAAGACCAAGCAGTTTGTATCATTCAAATCAAGAAAGTTTCTGTTGTGCCATTTAATCAGGTGTCAGCAGAGCACGCTTTCAAAGAAAGCGAAGGTGATAGGACATTAGCTTATTGGCGTGATGTCCACGAGAACTTTTTCAAACCTTATTACAATGAATACGGTCTGACATTTAACGGTGATAGTCAAATTGTTCTTGAAGAATTTGAAGTGGTCTATCCCACACTTTAGTATGACAATTACTTGTTATAGTATCAGTTTGAAAAACGAATATGTGCTAAACTGTGCTTAGACATTAATTAGGAGGAAATCCATGAAATTAGCTATTTTAGGAACAGGAAAAATCGTTGAAGAGGTTTTACCAGTTTTACAAGAAATTAATGGAATCGAATTATCAGCGATTTTATCAACACCGCGCAGCATTGAAAAGGCTGAAAAGCTAGCTGAGCTTTATGCGATTAGTCAAGCTAGCAGCGACTACGATAACATTTTGGCAAATCCAGAAGTGGATACGGTCTATGTCGCCCTTCCTAATCACCTGCATTATGACTACGCAAAGAAAGCTTTGTTGTCTGGCAAACACGTCATTTGTGAAAAGCCATTTACGCTGACTTTGGCAGAATTTGAGGACTTGGCAAAAATTGCAGAGCAAAAAAATCGTATCTTGCTTGAAGCTATCACTAATCAATATCTTGGCAATTTTGCTTCTATCAAAGCTAACCTATCAAAACTTGGGGACATTAAGATTGTCGAGTGCAATTATTCTCAATATTCATCACGTTATGACGCCTTTAAACGTGGTGAAATTGCACCAGCTTTTGACCCAGCAAAAGGTGGTGGAGCTCTTCGTGACTTAAATATTTACAATATTCATTTGGTTGTTGGTTTGTTTGGTAAGCCTGAACGAGTGCAATATTTGGCAAATATGGAACGTGATGTGGACACTTCAGGAATCTTGATGATGGATTATGGACATTTCAAGGCTGCTTGTATTGGTGCTAAAGATTGTAGTGCTGACATCAAATCAACTATTCAAGGAAATAAAGGCTCTATTGCTGTACTTGGACCAACTAATAGTATGCCAGAATTGTCCCTAGCTCTAAACGGTCAAAGTATGACAATGATTAACGAAAATTCACTTAATCACCGCATGCAGGATGAATTTGTGGCTTTCCAAGCTATCATAGAGCACCAAGATATGACAGCTATGAAACTGGCGCTTGAGCACAGCCGTTTGGTGATGGAAGTTTTAGAAGCAGCTGTTAACAGCCTCTAACGGATAAAAATGAGCCCAATGCTTATAAATGTGATATAATGGAGTAGCTTGTGTAAGTTAATGTAAGGAATTTTCCTTTCATAACTTGCAAATCTACTCTATTTTTTTAAGGAATTATAGTCATGTCAAATTACGCAATTATTTTAGCAGCTGGTAAAGGAACACGTATGAAATCTGATCTTCCTAAGGTCCTTCATAAAGTTTCTGGCATTACCATGTTAGAACACGTTTTCCGTGCCGTATCAGCTTTGAATCCAGAAAAAAATGTGACTGTTATTGGTCATAAAGCCGAAATGGTTCGTGAAGTTTTAGCTGGCAAATCAGAATTTGTCATGCAAACTGAACAACTTGGAACTGGTCATGCTGTCATGATGGCAGAAGATGAGTTGGCTGGTCTTGAAGGACAAACACTTGTTATTGCAGGTGACACACCACTTATCACTGGTGAAAGCTTGAAAGAATTGATTGAGTTTCACGTTAGCCACAAAAACGTTGCAACTATTTTAACAGCGACTGCTGAAAATCCATTCGGTTATGGACGTATCATCCGTAATGAAAATGGTGAAGTGCTTAAAATCGTTGAACAAAAAGACGCTTCTGAGTTTGAACGCCAGGTTAAAGAAATCAATACAGGAACTTACGTTTTTGATAACAAACGTTTGTTTGAAGCTCTTAAAAACATCAACACAAACAACGCTCAAGGTGAGTACTACTTGACAGATGTTATCTCAATTTTCCGTAACGCTGGTAAAAAAGTTGGTGCTTATGTTCTTCATGATTTTGATGAAAGCCTTGGCGTTAATGACCGCGTGGCACTTTCTACTGCAGAAGACATCATGCGTTGTCGCATTAATAAAAAACACATGGTTAACGGTGTTACTTTCCAAAATCCAGCAGCAACTTACATCGATGTTGACGTTGAAGTTGCTCCTGATGTGATGATTGAAGCCAATGTTACCCTTAAAGGAAATACAAAAGTTGGTGCAGGTTCTGTTTTGACAAATGGAACATACCTTGTTGATTCAACAATCGGTGAAAATGTGGTTATCACAAACTCTATGATTGAAAAATCTGTCGTTAAAGATAGTGTTACCATTGGTCCATTTGCTCACGTGCGTCCTGATTCAACACTTGAAGAAATGGTTCACGTTGGTAACTTCGTTGAAGTGAAATCATCAACTGTTGGTAAGGGTACAAAAGCAGGTCACTTGACTTACATTGGAAATACAACGACTGGACACGATGTTAACTTCGGAGCTGGTACAATTATTGCTAACTACGATGGACAACATAAATTTAACACAATTATCGGAAACAATGTCTTTGTTGGAAGTAACTCAACAATTATTTCTCCAGTGACATTGGGTGATAATGCCCTCACAGCAGCTGGCTCAACAATTTATCAAGATGTTGAAAAAGATGCGCTTGCTATTGGACGTGGACGTCAAGTTAACAAAGCAGGCTATGCTTTAAACAAACCACACCATCCAAACAACAAGAAAAAATAATCATAAAGTCTGGGACGAAAGTTCCAGATTTTTTAGAAAAATTTAGTGTGTTCCAAGGCTATTTCAAAGGCTTAATCTCATTGGAATGGCATTTCTCATTATTTTGTAGTAAAATCTATAGTGAACAATTTTTAGGGAGATTGCTTAGTATGGATTTTGAAGAAAAGACGCTCAAGCGAACAGAGATTTTTGATGGGCATGTGATTAAAGTTGTTGTCGATGATGTTGAATTACCAAATAATCTAGGACAAGCCAAACGTGAATTGATTTTTCACCGTGGAGCTGTAGCTATTTTAGCTGTAACAGATGACAATAAAATTATTTTAGTCAAACAATATCGTAAGGCTATTGAAAAAGTTTCTTATGAAATCCCTGCTGGTAAGCTCGAAATTGGTGAAAACAGCTCTGAGAAAGATGCCGCTGCGCGTGAATTAGAAGAGGAAACAGGATATTCTGGCGATTTAAAACAAATTCATGAGTTTTACACTGCCATTGGTTTTTGCAATGAAAAAATTAAGCTTTACCAAGCAACTCATTTGCAAAAAGTACCAAATCCACGACCACAAGATGATGATGAAGTTTTAGAAATTCTTGAATTAAGCTATCAAGAATGCATGGATTTGGTCAAATCTGGAGCAATCGAAGATGCTAAAACAATCATAGCCCTTCAATATTATGCTCTGCATTTTGGAGGATAAAAAATGGGTAGATCACTTTTAACAGACGAGATAATCGAACGTGCTAACCGTGGTGAAATCTTTTATGACGATAATTATTTAGAAGATGAAGAAACGAAGGTTATCCGAACTGACCAATATGATACCTTGACTAGTTACGATCCTTATGAGGAATATGAAGACTCTCGAGGTGTTTTGGACAAATGGAAAGAACGCAAAAAAGACGATCAGCATGTTTACAAAAGTCGTCGAATTGAAAATGCGAAACGCAGTAAATTTCAGCGAAAACTTAACTTGATTATGTTTGTAGTTGTTATTTTATTGATTGCACTCTTTTTCGCAGTATTTAATCTATAAAAATTAGAAGGAGAAGCAAGGGGGATAACTCTGGAAATAACAATTGGTATTGCTCTTGTATTTTTGAGATGAAAATTGGAATTATTGCCGCAATGGAAGAAGAACTAAAACTTCTTGTTGAAAATCTTGATAACAAAACAGAACACGATGTTTTAGGAAACACTTACTACGAAGGTAAGCTAGGCAACCATCAAGTTGTTCTTGTTCAATCAGGTATTGGTAAAGTGATGTCAGCTATGTCAGTTGCTATTCTTTCTGATCATTTTGGTGTTGATGTTGTGATTAATACAGGTTCAGCAGGTGCAGTAGCTCCTGGTTTGAAGATTGGTGACGTTGTTGTTGCAGACAAATTAGTCTACCACGACGTTGATGTGACAGCTTTTGGTTATGATTACGGTCAAATGGCTGCGCAACCACTTTATTTTGAATCAGACCAAAACTTTGTTAAAACATTTGAACAAGTGTTAACGGAAGCTAACATCGATAGCAAAATTGGCTTGATTGCGACTGGTGATTCATTTATTGCTGGGCAAGATAAAATCGATGCGATTAAAGCACGCTTCCCAGAAGTTCAAGCTGTTGAAATGGAAGGAGCTGCGATTGCGCAAGCTGCTCACAATTTGCACAAACCATTCATCGTTGTTCGTGCTATGTCAGATACAGCTGCGCATGATGCCAACATTACATTTGATGAATTCATCTTGGAAGCTGGTAAACAATCAGCAAAAATTTTGATGACATTCCTTGAAAAATTAGCTTAAGTCAAAAAAGCCTGAGGCAAGTGCCTCGGGCTTTTAATATGGAATCTTAGTCAATCTTTTGCACATAAATTTGTTCAGCGATTCGTTCAGGAATGACGAGCTGTCGTGATTGATAGGCAAGAGTATGTGTTTTAGCGAAGTCCTCGACTTTAACCAAGTCAACGGTATCGTTAATTGCTAAGCCGTGCTCTTCAAGGTAGTTTAACAAACGAGCTTCGTCGTGCGTACGACATATTTGGTAAGTGCCTAATTCCTCAATTTGACTGAGCGTCTGGTTGTGAACTTCAATCAAGAGCTCGCCTTTTTTAGGAATTGTTCCACCATGAGGGCAAAATTCAGGATAATTGAGTTTTTCTTCTAGACGGTCGATGAAGATTGTTGAGACCGTGTGTTCAAGGACTTCAGCTTCTTGGTGGATTTCATCGGCATTGTAATGAAGTTGATTAGCCAAAAAGACTTCGATGAGGCGGTGTTTACGATAGAGTTGTGAGACTAATAATAAGCCTTTTTTGGTCAGGTAGTAGCCAACCTTTTTATCTTTAACGATGAGCCCTTCAGCAATCATTTTTTTGACCATTTCAGTTACAGCTGGTGCTGAAACTTGCATTAAGGCAGCAATTCGTTTATTGGTTATCTTAGTTTTAGTTTCTCCTAGTTCATGGATACATTTTAGATAATCTTCTTTATTTGGTGTCATCTTATCTCGCTTTCTGTTCTTCTATTATAGCAAAAATCTTGTAACCGTGAGGTGGAAAGATTGTCATTATAGGATTATTTTAGGAAAACAAGCAAAAAATCAAGGCAGGAAGTCCTAACTTGATTTTTTAGGGATTATTTAAATTTGTAATCTTTGATAATGTCAATCTTAGTAATGGTGATATCGCTAGTTGGTTTGTCGTTGCTATCAGTATCTACTTTAGAGATAGCATCAACAATATCCATACCATCGATAACTTGTCCAAATACAGTATAGTTTTTATCTAAGCTTGGGTTACCACCTTCAGTATAAGCATCAATGATTGCTTTTGGATAGCTGTCGCTTGAGAGCTGACTAGATTGGTCAGCTGGATTTTGGTTGATGAAAAATTGGCTACCATTGGTATTAGCACCAGCGTTTGCCATAGCAAGAGCTCCTCGGATGTTATAGAGGTAAGGTGAGATTTCGTTAGCAAAACCATTACCAGAATCGATTTTCTTGTCTTTGCCTTTCCAGATAGATTCTCCTCCTGTGCCGTTTCCTTTAGGGTCACCAGACTGAATCATAAAATCAGAAATTACGCGGTGAAATAGAAGACCGTCGTAGTAGCCTTTCTTAGCATGAGTTAGGAAATTTTCCACGGTAAGTGGTGCATATTTTGGAAAGAGTTTAATGGTAATGTCACCTTTAGAGGTATGCATGATGACTTCAGCTTCATTTTGAGCAACCTCTGTTGATAATTGAGGAAAAGCAGATGCATCTGCTTGAAGAGCTTTTTTAACTTCTTTTTGGTATGCTTTTGATGATGATGCGCTGGCACTGTCTTGCGCGGCAGAAGAACTTGCTGCTGTCTTAGCATCGACATAATCATTTCCACGAATGGCTCGGGTCATGTTTTCACAACCAGATAAAGTAGCCAAGCAGACGACAGTTAGACCAAGTGACAATAGTTTTTTCATGATACCTCCTCATTAACAAATAGTTGTCATATCAGTAAATCCTTATGGTGACAAAGTGTCAATAAATTTATTGAAGTTATTTAGCTACTTCATTTTATCATAAATCTATGCTAATAACCTAAAAGCTTAAAAAATGCTATAATAAGGATATGGCAAAATCAAAAAGTAGAAGAAAAGGTCGTAAAACACGGCGGCCGACAAAAACAGAAATAAAAAGACAAAAGGCACTGGAACGCTTTATTTTAGCCATTGTGACAGCGGTTATTTTTTTCTTTGCGATGGCTCGCTTGGGAATCTTTGGGATAACAGTTTACAATCTTGTGAGATTAGCAGTGGGAAGTTTGGCTTACGTGTTGATGGTTGCAGTCCTACTCTATTTTCTTGGATTTAAGTGGTTTCATAAGAATACTGGTTTAGTTGGCGGTTTTGTGGTGACTATGATTGGCCTCTTGTTAGAATGGCATGCTTACCTTTTTTCACTATCAGCCTTTCGTGGTAAGGAAATATTCTCCACAACAGCTAACTTGATTTTTAGCGATTTGGTCAAGTTCAAAGTCACTAAATTTGTTGGTGGCGGTATGCTTGGTGCTGTTCTTTACAAGCCAGTAGCTTTTCTTTTTTCAAATGTTGGCACATTCTTGATTGGGGGACTTTTCATCATTCTTGGACTCTTTTTGATGAGTCCGTGGGAAGTTTATGATTTGATTGATTTCTTCAAAGAAAAATCACAAGAGTGGTCTGCTAAACATGAAATCAGAAAGCAAAAACGTTTTGTCAAACGTGAGGAAAAACGTGCACTTGCTGAACAAAAACGTCAAGAAAAAGCTCAAAAAGCTGAAGAAGAACGTTTGGCTCAGTTGACGGTTGATCAAGAGACTGGTGAGATTTTAGATGATCCAGATGACAATGAAGTATCGTTGTTTGACAATATCCCAGATGAAACTCCTGCAGTTGAACCTGAAATTTTGGCTTATGAGCATGTGCTAGAAGGTTTGAAAGAAGCATCTTCTGAAGAAAATCTTGAACCAGAAGTGACACCGGCTGAGCAAGAAATGACTAATCAAGAAGATGATGGGGAACCACTAGAAGTTGATTTTACAGCGAAAGCCAATCTTCTTTATAAGCTTCCAACCATTGATTTATTTGCACCTGATAAGCCGAAGAATCAGTCAAAAGAAAAAAATATCGTTCGTAGAAATATCAAAGTCTTGGAGGATACCTTTAATAGTTTTGGTATTGATGTCAAGGTTGAACGAGCTGAAATCGGTCCGTCAGTTACAAAATACGAAGTCAAGCCAGCCGTTGGTGTGCGTGTTAACCGCATTTCAAACTTGGCTGATGATTTAGCGCTAGCCCTTGCGGCAAAAGACGTTCGTATTGAAGCACCGATTCCAGGTAAATCTTTAGTAGGTATTGAAGTACCAAACTCAGAGATTGCCACAGTTACTTTCCGTGAGCTTTGGGAACAAGCAGACACAGATCCCAACAAACTTCTTGAAGTTCCGCTTGGTAAGGCTGTTAACGGAACAGCCCGCACCTTTGACCTTGCACGTATGCCACACTTGCTTGTGGCAGGGTCTACGGGTTCAGGTAAATCAGTTGCCGTCAACGGTATTATTGCAAGTATTTTGATGAAAGCTCGTCCAGAGCAAGTCAAATTCATGATGATTGACCCTAAAATGGTTGAGTTATCTGTTTATAATGACATTCCACACCTATTGATTCCAGTAGTGACAAATCCACGAAAAGCAGCGCGTGCGCTTCAAAAAGTGGTTGATGAAATGGAAAATCGTTACGAACTCTTTAGCCATTTTGGAGTGCGAAATATTGCAGGCTATAATGCTAAGGTTGAAGAATTTAACGCACAGTCAGAGCAAAAACAAATTCCATTGCCACTTATTGTGGTTATCGTAGATGAGCTTGCTGATTTGATGATGGTTGCCAGTAAAGAAATAGAAGATGCTATTATCCGTTTGGGACAAAAAGCGCGTGCGGCTGGTATTCATATGATTCTTGCCACACAACGCCCATCAGTTGATGTCATCAGTGGATTGATTAAGGCAAACGTGCCGTCGCGTGTCGCTTTTGCCGTATCATCTGGGACAGATAGTCGTACTATTCTGGATGAAAATGGTGCTGAAAAACTTCTTGGTCGAGGAGATATGCTCTTTAAACCAATTGATGAAAACCACCCAGTCCGCTTGCAAGGTTCATTTATTTCAGACGATGATGTCGAACGTATTGTTGGCTTTATTAAAAATCAAGCGGAAGCTGATTATGATGATAGCTTTGATCCAGGAGAAGTTTCTGAATCTGATTTGAAATCAGGTGGAAGCGATGGCTCACAAGAAGGTGACCCACTCTTTGAAGATGCTAAAGCTTTGGTTCTTGAAACTCAAAAAGCCAGTGCTTCAATGCTTCAACGTCGTTTGTCAGTCGGATTTAATCGTGCCACTCGCTTGATGGATGAATTAGAAGCAGCAGGAGTCATCGGACCAGCAGAAGGAACAAAACCTCGTAAAGTCTTAATGACCAAGCCAACTCCAGAAGCATAATAAAAAACGTTAGCCAGAAGGTTAACGTTTTTATTATGCAAGTGTAAAAACTAAAATTAAAACAATAATGTAAAAAATAAATGTGACGATAAAACCTGAACGCCAGAAAAATTTACCAAAACGACGGTAAGAAAATGAGTGATTTCTCTTTAAGAAAAATGCGGTTAAGGTAAGTGCCAGCAAAGATAAACAGATTAAATAGTAAAAGAAAACACTACTATCTAAAAATTTACTGACTACAAGAGCAATTTCAAAAGCAAAAAGCGGGAAAGCAAGGTCAGTAAAGAGAATCCCAAAACGATTTAAATTGAAAAATTTAACAAGAATATAGGCAAAAATAGGTGTTAAAAAGATAAAAGAAAAGGAAAATATTTTGTACATCATCATGTCTTATATTTTATACTGAAAGTTTGAAGAAGTAAATGATTAGAAGATTTTTCTTGAAAAATACTTTTAAATTTTTGATCAAGCTAGTAAAGGAAATTTAGCCGAATCAAAAAGTTGAAAGTACTTGCTTTTAAAAACTAAGCTAAAACTTGTCATATCAAGTATTTTTTAGAAAATATTTGATGCAAATTCCTTGCCTTTTCTCTAAAATAATGTATAATTAATGAGTATGCTATTGAGCATATCTGTGGGAGGTAAAAATCTTAATTACCGCCAAAACCACAACAGGAGGATTTTATAAATGGCTAAAAAAGTCGAAAAAGTTGTTAAACTTCAAATTCCTGCTGGTAAAGCTACACCAGCTCCACCGGTTGGACCAGCTCTTGGTCAAGCAGGTATCAACATCATGGGATTCACTAAAGAATTTAACGCTCGTACAGCTGATCAAGCTGGTATGATCATCCCAGTTGTTATCTCAGTATATGAAGACAAATCATTTGATTTCGTAACTAAAACACCACCAGCTTCAGTTCTTTTGAAAAAAGCTGCAGGTGTTGAAAAAGGTTCAGGAACACCTAACACAACTAAAGTTGCAACAGTTACTCGTGCACAAGTACAAGAAATTGCTGAAACTAAAATGCCAGACTTAAACGCTGCAAATGTTGAATCTGCAATGCGTATGATTGAAGGTACTGCTCGTTCTATGGGATTCACTGTTGTTGATTAATCAATAGCAACCCAATTAGTGGATTAATTGAGGTAAACACACTGTACCGTTGAGATTAATTCACGCTAGACCCGCAAGACTTCATCGTAATTTGATGAGTGACGTGGGAGATTTTAAATCAAATCGATATGACCACATTACAAGGAGAATTTTAAATGGCTAAAAAAAGCAAACAAATGCGTGCTGCACTTGAAAAAATCGACAGCACTAAAGCTTACAGCGTAGAAGAAGCTGTAGCTCTTGCAAAAGAAACTAACTTCGCAAAATTTGATGCATCTGTAGAAGTTGCATACAAACTTAACATTGACGTTCGTAAAGCAGACCAACAAATCCGTGGTGCAATGGTATTGCCAAACGGTACTGGTAAAACACAACGTGTTCTTGTATTCGCACGTGGTGCTAAAGCTGAAGAAGCTAAAGCTGCTGGTGCAGACTTCGTTGGTGAAGACGATCTTGTTGCTAAAATCAACGACGGTTGGCTTGACTTTGACGTAGTTATCGCTACACCAGACATGATGGCTATCGTTGGACGTCTTGGACGTGTCCTTGGACCTCGTAACCTTATGCCAAACCCTAAAACTGGTACAGTAACTATGGACGTTGCTAAAGCAGTTGAAGAATCTAAAGGTGGTAAAATCACTTACCGTGCTGACAAAGCAGGTAACGTACAAGCTATCATCGGTAAAGTATCATTCGACGCAGACAAATTGGTTGAAAACTTCAAAGCTATCCACGAAGTTATGGTTAAATCTAAACCAGCCACTGCTAAAGGTACTTACATGACTAACTTGTCAATCACTACTACACAAGGTGTAGGTATCAAAGTAGATCCAAGCTCATTTTAATTGATACATTAATGAAGAATCCGTTTCTTTGAAACGGATTCTTTTTATGGGCTGTGTGGTCTTTCTAATGCAATGAAAAGGGAAATGATTTATCTATTTGAATCACATGGTTGACCTGTTTTTAATCTTTCAAAATTCAACGAATTTTGCTAGGTAAAATAGGCAAATTATGTTAAAATAATAAAGATAAAAAAAGGAGTAACTTGAAGTGGAACCTAAGTATAAACGTATTTTAATTAAATTATCTGGTGAAGCGTTAGCTGGTGAAAAAGGTGTCGGAATCGACATTGAAACTGTTAAAACTATCGCAAAAGAAATTGCTGAAGTACATAGTTCAGGTGTAGAAATTGCTTTGGTTATTGGTGGTGGAAACCTTTGGCGTGGTGAACCAGCTGCTGCAGCTGGTATGGACCGTGTTCAAGCTGACTACACAGGTATGCTTGGAACAGTTATGAACGCTCTTGTTATGGCTGATAGCCTTCAACAAAATAGTGTTGATACACGTGTTCAAACATCAATCCCAATGCAAAACGTTGCTGAACCATACATCCGTGGTCGTGCGCTTCGTCACCTTGAAAAAAATCGCATCGTGATTTTTGCTGCTGGTATCGGCTCACCTTACTTCTCAACTGATACAACAGCTGCTCTTCGTGCCGCTGAAATCGACGCTGAAGCTATCTTGATGGCTAAAAATGGTGTTGACGGTGTTTATAACGCCGATCCTAAGAAAGATGCTAATGCTGTCAAATTTGATGAATTGACACACGGTGAAGTGATTAAACGTGGTCTTAAAATCATGGACGCAACTGCATCAACACTTTCAATGGACAACGATATTGACTTGGTTGTCTTTAACATGAACCAAGCTGGTAATATTAAACGTGTTGTCTTTGGTGAAGCTATCGGTACAACCGTTTCAAATAAAGCTGAACACCACGACTAATAATTGTCAGCTCTGCTATTTCCCAAAAAACAAGAAATGAGGACTAATACTATTTATGGCTAATGCTATTATCGAAAAAGCTAAAGAACGCTTTGAACAATCACACAGCTCATTAGCACGTGAATTTGCTTCAATTCGTGCTGGTCGTGCAAATGCATCTCTTTTGGACCGTATCCAAGTTGAATACTACGGTGCAATGACACCACTTAACCAATTGGCTTCTATCACAGTTCCAGAAGCACGTGTTCTTTTGATTTCTCCATTTGATAAATCATCATTGAAAGATATCGAACACGCAATCAATGCTTCAGACCTTGGTATTAACCCTGCTAATGACGGTTCAGTAATCCGCTTGGTTATTCCTGCCCTTACAGAAGAAACTCGTAAAGCACTTGCTAAAGACGTTAAAAAAGTCGGTGAAAATGCTAAAGTTGCTATCCGTAACATTCGTCGTGATGCTATGGACGAAGCTAAAAAACAAGAAAAAGCTAAAGAAATCACTGAAGACGAATTGAAAGTTCTTGAAAAAGACATTCAAAAAGCAACAGATGAAGCTGTTAAACATATTGACACTATGACAGCAAACAAAGAAAAAGAATTGCTTGAAGTCTAATCAGTAAGAAAAAAGGTTAGGGGGGTGGACTGTCCACTCCCTTTTATAAAGGAAGAATAAATGAATAATTTACTTGCCACTGTCATCACAGGACTTGTGATTGACGAAAATGCGAAAGCGTATTTTGTACAAAAAGATGGCGTGACTTTCATGTTAGATAAGGCTGAGGGTGAGCATAAGATTGGTGACATGGTCAAAGGATTTGTCTACACTGATATGCACCAAAAAGCTCGTATGACAACAGCAGAAGTTGCCACAACTCGTACTAGCTACGGTTGGGGTGTTGTCACAGAACTTCGCCGCGATTTAGGTGTCTTTTTGGATACAGGACTTGCTGACAAACAATTTGTTGTGTCACTTGATGTCTTGCCTGATATGAAAGAACTTTGGCCTAAAAAAGGTGATAAACTTTATGTTCACCTTGACGTGGATAAAAAAGACCGTATATGGGCAATTCCAGCGCAACCTGAAGTTTTCCAAAAAATGGCTGGACCAGCTTACAATAACATGCAAAATGAAAAATTGCGTGCCATTGTTTACCGTTTGAAATTATCTGGAACATTTGTTTACTTGCCAGATAACAACATGCTTGGCTTTATTCATCCGAGTGAGCGTTACGCGGAACCACGTCTGGGTGAAGAAGTAACTGCACGTGTGATTGGATTCCGTGAAGTTGACCGCACCCTTAACTTGTCATTAAAACCACGTTCATTTGAAATGCTTGAAAATGATTCACAAATGATTTTGACTTATTTGCAATCAAATGGTGGTTTTATGACACTAAACGATAAATCATCTCCAGCAGATATCAAATCAACATTTGGTATTTCTAAAGGTCAATTTAAAAAAGCACTTGGTGGCTTGATGAAAGCACGCAAAGTGAAACAAGACCAATTCGGTACAGAATTAATCGAAAACGAGGATTAAACATGAAAAGATTACAGCGATACCTTAAGCAAAGCTGTGGTCTTTTTTGTATCGAGTTTTATAACTGAGATAGGAATCAATAGTTTCGTAAAAACTTGATTTCAAAATAATTCTTAAGTTAATTAGTTCTAAGGAGGATTGAATGGAAGCAAATAGTAAAGACATTGAATGGTTTTTAGAGCATATGACGCAATACCGCATAGTAAAAGAAACTGGCATAGCGCAATCTAAAATTTAAAATTTAAAAAATGGCAAAACTAAACTAGAAAACTTAACATTAAGAGTTGCTAGTGAATTAACAACATTTTCAAAAGGACTTCAAAAAGGAGTCTAACAATGTGTTATACTATAAGTACCTCGTATGAGGTACTTTTTTTATCTTACAAGTGCTCTCGATTTTTTCGGGCGTTTTTTAATTTTTAAGCTCGTGAAAAAAATGTCCACCGGACATTTTTTTGCTATAATATATTCACTATACTTTGGAGGTTAAAGAATGGAACGTGCGATTTTTGCGGGTGGTTGTTTCTGGTGCATGGTGCAACCATTTGAAGAACAAGATGGTATTTTATCAGTCCGTTCAGGATATACTGGTGGGCATGTGGAAAATCCAACTTATGAGCAAGTTAAGGCACATGAAACTGGACATACAGAAGCGGTTGAGATTATTTTTGATGAAGAAAAAATCTCTTATGGTGATTTGGTAGAGATTTATTGGGCACAGACTGATCCAACCGATGCTTTTGGGCAATTTGAAGATCGTGGTGACAATTATCGTCCTGTTATTTTTTACAGTGATGACCGTCAAAAAGAGATTGCTGAAGCCTCAAAAGCAGCATTGCAAGCTTCAGGTCGATTCAAAGATCTGATTGTCACAGCGATTGAGCCAGTGCAATCATTTTATGTGGCAGAAGATTATCACCAAGGTTTTTACAAGAAAAATCCTGAACACTACGCTGAAAGTAGCGCTATCAGACATGCATTTTTAGAGGAGAATTGGCAATGAGAAAGTCATTTTACACTTGGTTAATGACGCAACGTAACCCAAAAAGTCATGAACCAGTAGCGATTTTAGCTGATCTTGTTTTTGAAGATACCACTTTTCCAAAGCACACTGATGATTTTGAAACCATTAGTCGCTATTTGGAAGATGAGGCTAGCTTTGCTTTTAATCTCAGTGAATTTGATAAAATTTGGGAAGATTATTTGGCGCATTAATGATGGCTAGATTCAAATAAAAAAGGAAATCACGGTAAGTCGTGATTTTTTGTTTTAAATAAGCTATAATAGACTTATCAAATACAAAAGAAAGAGGGACTCTATTTGCAAGAGCATTCTGTTGAAATTACCTTAAGTCATCCTGATGATGTGCTAGCGCTATTTGGCTCAAATGAACGTCATTTGAAGTTAATCGAAGATAATCTAGGAGTTATCATCCATGCTCGTACAGAGCGAGTGCAGATTTTAGGAGATGATAAAGAAAGTGTCGAATTAGCACGTGTGACCATTCAAGCTTTGTTAGTATTGGTTTCTCGTGGTATGTTGGTTAATACATCTGATATAGTAACGGCTCTTTCAATGGCACAAAATGGCTCTATTGACAAATTTGTTACCCTTTATGAAGAAGAAATTATCAAAGATAATTCTGGAAAACCAATCCGTGTTAAAACGTTAGGACAAAAAGTTTATGCGGACAGTGTCAAATCACATGATGTGGTCTTTGGTATTGGTCCTGCAGGTACTGGTAAGACTTTCTTGGCAGTGACTTGGGCAGTTACAGCTTTAAAACGTGGTCAGGTCAAGCGAATTATTTTGACACGTCCAGCAGTTGAAGCAGGTGAAAGTCTAGGATTTTTGCCAGGTGATTTAAAAGAGAAAGTTGATCCTTATCTTCGTCCTGTTTATGATGCTCTTTACCAAATTTTAGGAAAAGAGCAAACCACACGTTTGATGGAGCGTGATATTATTGAAATCGCACCATTGGCTTATATGCGTGGCCGAACACTTGACGATGCTTTTGTGATTCTTGATGAAGCACAGAATACAACTATCATGCAAATGAAGATGTTTTTGACACGTCTTGGATTTAATTCTAAGATGATTATTAATGGTGATACCAGTCAGATTGATTTACCTAAGAAAGTCAAATCTGGTTTGATTGATGCGACGGAGAAACTAAAACACATCAAGCAAATTGATTTTGTTCATTTCTCAGCGAGCGATGTGGTTCGCCACCCTGTGGTTGCTGAAATTATCAATGCTTATGAAAAAGACGCCGAGCGCAAAACTGCTCACCATCAAAAAGAAGTTATCGATAGCACAAGTACCTCAGGCTTTGCTAGCTATGAAACGATTGGTCAGCCAGCTAGCACCAAAGAGGAAAAATAATATTTTCAAGTCACACCAAGATGTGGCTTTTTTTGATAAAAAATGATTTTCATATCTGCGAATTCTCTATTAAGGTGGTTTTCTGGTGTAAGATAAGGTATACTGAAATTTTTCAAGATATTTTCAAAGATAGAAATAGATTAAAGCATATCAAAGGAGAAGTTTTATGGATAATCGTGAGATATTTGAGAACCTTTCTGAAATGAGTAGTTAATTGTCAAAACAGGCTGATGACTTAAATCAAAAGTTAAAAATGATAGATAAATTCTCATCATTTAATCAGGGGGATAGCTCAGAGTTTTTTACCACATTTGGGGAAGAAGCTAAAGATTTAGCTTGCGAATTTCAAACTTTATTGTCTTACATGACACCTAAAAGAATTTAGTAAAAACTGATAGTATGCTAGGATTTTTTGGGCAGAAATACCATATTATCTAAAAAATCTAGTAAAATTCTCTTTTTTAGATAAAATAGACTATAAGCATTGTTCTTGGAAATGTTCAAGGTATTTTCGAAAAGGACAGTGATGTAAAAAGAGTTACCTGTTAGGAGGAGAATTATGTGTGATCGTGCGTCACTTGAAAAGTTGACTAAGATGAGTGAAAAGTTGACTAGTTAAGCTGAAAGACTAGAAAGCGATTTGAAGACTTTGGATTCTGAAATTGAAGCCGATGTTTTAAAAAATCTTGGTGATCAGGCAAAACATTTGGCTAGTGACTTCCAAGATTTGATAACTCATATAGATGAAGGAATGGTGAGTCCAAAAGAAAAGTAAGATAACTAAGTTGACCTGTTTTAGGTCGCTTTTTTAATAGTGTTTGAGGAGAAAAATGCTTGAAAAACAGTTGAGAGAACATAGTGAGCTTGAGATATGGAGATTGTTATTGCTTCCAGTGACAATGGCTGATGCAAAGACAATGTTTGCTTATACGTCAGATATTGAAAATACTAAATGGGGTTTTCCAGCTAATCAAACTATCGAAGAAACTAAAAATGTGATTGAAAATATTTATCTAAAGAGTCCTCTGGGACGATATGGAATTGTCTGAAAAGAGATTTCAGAGTTCATTGGGACTGTTGATTTAATGAACTGGTCAGATGGAAAAGAAGCAGAAATTGGTTATATTATCAATAAAAAGTTTTGGGGGCATGGTTTAGCCACAGAAGCGAGCGCTAAAATTTTAGAACTTTGTTTTGAGGTGTTAGGATTTGAGAAAGTACATGCTTTTTGTGCACTTGAAAATCCGGCTTCAGTTCGTGTTTTGACAAAACTCGGAATGACAGAGATGGAACGTCTCCAAAATAATAAAAAATATCCTGGTGGCTGGGTCACTAGTCAGCATTTTTGTGTAACGAAGGTAAATTATTCAAAATAAAAGGTTTCACAAGAGATTTGTCAGTTTTTTTGATTGCGCTTCCAAAAAATATGATATAATATAGACAAATATACAACTGATTGCAACAAGATTTTGGAAGAATGCCTATAAGAAAATGATGTGTTAATCATTATTTATAGACATGCAGGTATATGTAGTTGATTGGACAGGTTTCACGCATAATACTGCTTTATTTTTTAATCATTAATGAAAACGGTTGCGTATTTTTAACTTATCTTTATAGGAGATTATTTATGTCACTTCGTAATAAAGTAAATATGAAAAAGAAAATGAAAAAAGGTTTAGGCTCTCTTTTAGTTTTGACAGAGGTCAGCACTGGTATTTTCGTGCAAGCTAATGCTGTTAAGGCTGATGAGCAGGTCTCAATGAAAGAAGGAACAGTGCTTTACGCATGGTGCTAGTCTTTCGATACTATTAAAGATAATATGCAAGCGATTAAGGACGCTGGTTATACGAGTGTTCAAACATCACCAATTAACCAAGTTATTGTTGATGACGGTGGTAATAAGAGCTTGAAAAATTGGTACTATCAATATCAACCAATTTTACATACGATTGGTCACTACCAATTAGGTACAGAAGAAGAATTTAAAGAAATGAACCGTGTGGCTGATCAATATAGTATTAAAATCATTGTTGATGCTGTCCTTAACCACACAACATCTGACTACAACCAAATCAGTCAAGAAATTAAAAGTATTCCAAATTGGACACATGGTAACAAAGAGATTAAAAACTGGAATGATCGTTATGATGTGACACAAAATGCTCTTCTAGGTTTGTATGATTTGAATACTCAAAATCCACAAATTCAACAATACCTTTTGAAATTCTTGAAAACAGCAGTTGCTGATGGAGCTGATAGTTTCCGTTATGATACTGCTAAACACATTGAATTGCCTGGTGAATATGGAAGTAATTTCTGGAATGTTATTTTGAATAATGGATCTGAATTCCAATATGGTGAAGTTCTTCAAGATAGCATCTCACATGAAGCTGATTATTCTAAGTTGATGAGCGTTAGTGCATCAAATTATGGTAATCAAATTCGTAATGACTTGAAAGATCGTTGTGCTGCTGCAGGTAATTTAATGAATTATTTGACCCAGCAAATCTTGTTACTTGGGTTGAATCTCACGATACTTATGCCAATGATGATATTCGTCTTGGTTGGTCAATGATTACAGCGCGTGCTAAAGGTACACTTTTGTTCTTCTCTCGTCCAGTAGGTGGTGGTAATGGTACTCGCTTCCCAGGTCAATCACAAATCGGTGATGCTGGTAACTTCTACCTTAATCTCCCAGAAGAATACGCTAATGTAAACGCCAAAATCATCTTCAACCAACTAGGGACTAGCACCCAATTTCCTTGCAGCGTCGGATTCGACCTCGTGAAATCTGGTAACTACAATAAAGATGGTCTAAAATAGTCGGTCATTAACTAACTTTTTAACACAATTCTAACTCCTTTTCCAGAAAGAAGTAGCTCTCCTCAGGCTACTTCTTTTTTTATGATTAAATGGCATGCCTAAAAAGTTTCTTAGTGCCTAAAATGGCGCTGTTATCCTTAATATGGTATAATATCCTTGATATAATTAGTTTTGAAAGAAGATAGATATGTACGTTGAAATGATAGATGAAACTGGTCAAGTTTCAGAAGAAATTAAAAACCAAACTTTGGACTTATTACAATTTGCTGCTGAAAAGACTGGTAAAGAAAATAAAGAAATGGCAGTGACTTTCGTGACTAATGAGCGCAGCCATGAATTGAACTTAGAATACCGTGACACAGACCGTCCAACGGATGTTATCAGCTTAGAGTACAAACCAGAATCAGATTTAACTTTCTCAGAAGAAGATTTGGCTGAAAATTCTGAGCTTGCAGAAATGCTAGACGAATTCGATGCTTATATCGGTGAGCTCTTTATCTCTGTTGATAAAGCGCGTGAACAAGCAGAAAAGTACGGTCATTCTTTTGAACGTGAAATGGGATTCTTAGCGGTGCATGGTTTCCTACACATCAACGGCTACGACCATTATACCCCTGAAGAAGAAAAAGAAATGTTTACTTTACAGGAAGAAATTTTAACTGCCTATGGACTTAAGAGACAATAATTCCCCTAAAAAGTGGAAAAATCGCACCTTGGTATCTAGTATGGAATTTGCCATTACTGGAATAGTTACAGCCTTCAAGGAAGAAAGAAATATGCGTAAACACATGGTGTCAGCTATTTTAGCAACTGCAGCAGGAGCTGTTTTTCGTATATCTGCGATTGAATGGTTATTCTTATTTTTAGCCATCTTTTTAGTCATCACTTTAGAAATGGTTAATTCTGCGCTTGAAAATGTGGTTGACTTGGCTAGTGATTATCATTTTTCAATGCTAGCAAAAAATGCTAAGGATATGGCAGCAGGAGCGGTATTGGTGGTATCAACTTATACCGTGATTACAGGATTGATTATTTTTGTACCGAAAATTATTGCCTTGATTTTTGGCAACCGATAAAAATATTTTGCAAATAATGAAAGGAGTAGGGACGTTTAACGTCCTTTATATCTTATGTTTAAATCAGGTTTTGTAGCGATTTTAGGTCGCCCAAATGTTGGGAAATCGACATTCTTGAACCACGTTATGGGGCAAAAAATTGCTATCATGAGCGACAAAGCTCAAACAACTCGTAACAAAATCATGGGGATCTATACAACAGATACCGAACAAATCGTCTTTATTGACACACCAGGAATTCACAAACCCAAAACAGCACTTGGTGATTTCATGGTTGAGTCAGCTTACAGCACACTTCGTGAAGTTGAGACAGTTCTTTTCATGGTGCCTGCTGATGAAAAACGTGGTAAAGGTGACGACATGATTATCGAACGTTTGAAATCAGCTAACATTCCAGTTGTTTTGGTTATCAATAAAATCGATAAAGTGCACCCAGACCAATTGTTGGAACAAATTGATGATTTCCGTAGTCAAATGGATTTCAAAGAAATTGTGCCAATTTCAGCCCTTCAAGGTAATAATGTTGAAACACTTCTTAATATCTTAAAAGATAATTTGGAAGAAGGTTTCCAATATTTTCCTGAAGACCAAATCACTGACCACCCAGAACGTTTTTTGGTATCAGAAATGATTCGTGAAAAAATCTTGAAGTTGACAGAACAAGAAGTACCTCACTCTGTTGCAGTTATTGTTGATTCAATGAAACGTGATCCAGAGACAGACAAGGTTCACATTCGTGCAACAATCATGGTTGAACGTGACAGTCAAAAAGGTATTATCATCGGTAAAAAAGGCGCTATGCTTAAGAAAATTGGTAAAATGGCTCGCCGTGATATTGAAATCATGCTTGGTGACAAGGTTTACCTTGAAACTTGGGTTAAAGTTAAGAAAAACTGGCGTGATAAAAAACTTGATCTCGCTGACTTTGGTTACAACGAGAAAGAGTATTAATAGTTCATTTAATTAGGAGGTGTTTTTGGCTTAACACCTCCTCTTTTAAAAATAATAAAAAGGAAAAGTCATTGGTGGTGAATTGGCCATGTCTAAGACTCTTTGAAAAAAGATAAATGGTGACTAGGTGTTTATCACTGTCGTCAAAATTTCTATAAAACTTATTGAGAAAGGAGAAGGACATGTTCGTGTTGCTTTGAACACGGACGAAAGGCTGTGTAAAATAGATAGGTCATTTCAGAAATCAGGATTTCTGATGACCTCCTAATTTTACTTTGCCTTTTACGTCCTTTGTATCAGAAAGATGCCGGAATTACCTGAGGTTGAGACAGTTCGTCGTGGTCTTGAGTGTTTGATTGTTGGGCGCAAAATTATATCGGTTGATGTTCGTGTGCCGAAAATGGTTAAAACGGATTTAGGTGCTTTTGAGTCTGATTTACTTGGTCAAACCATTCAGTCGATTGGTAGACGTGGGAAGTACCTGCTGCTGAACCTAGATGAGCAAGTGATTATTTCTCATCTGAGAATGGAAGGAAAATATTTGCTGTTTGAGCACCAGGTTCCTGAGGATAAACATTTTCATATCTTTTTTGGTTTAGATGATGGGTCGACTTTGGTTTATAAGGATGTTCGGAAATTTGGAACCATGGAATTGGTAGCCGAAAATCAAGTTGCAGCTTATTTCCAAAAAAGAAAATTAGGTCCTGAACCGACTAAGGAAGATTTTGATGTGGCAGAATTTACTCGAAAACTATCTGCCTCTAAAAAACTCATTAAACCATATCTTTTAGAGCAAACTTTGGTAGCTGGTCTTGGAAATATTTATGTGGATGAGGTACTTTGGGCAGCTAAAATTCATCCTGAACGCCAAGCAAATAGTCTTCAAAAAGCTGAAATCAATTTGCTTCACGATGAGATTATCCGTATCTTACAACTTGGCATTGAAAAAGGTGGAACAACTATCCGAACTTACCAAAATGCCTTTGGTGAAAATGGGACAATGCAAGAGTATTTGCAAGTTTACGGAAAAACAGACGAGCCTTGCCCACGTTGTGCCACACCAATTGAAAAAATAAAAGTAGGAGGTCGCGGGACACATTTTTGTCCTGCCTGTCAAAAACGATGACAAAAATTATTGGAATCACAGGCGGGATTGCTTCTGGAAAGTCAACCGTTGTTGCTGAAATTAAAAAATATGGCTATCAAGTGATTGATGCTGATCGGGTGGTTCACGAACTTCAGGCTAAAGGTGGAAAACTTTATCAAGCCCTTTGCAACTGGTTTGGCAGTGAGATTCTTCAAGAAAATGGTGAACTCGACCGCAAAAAATTGGGGCAGTTGATTTTTTCGAGTAAAGATATGCTTGAAAAGTCATCACATCTGCAAAATGGTATCATTCGAGAAGAGTTGGCTAGAAGACGAGATGAACTAGCTAAGACTCAAGATGTCTTTTTTATGGATATTCCGCTTTTGATTGAACATGATTATATGGAGTGGTTTGATGATATTTGGTTGGTTCATCTTGATGAGAAAACACAATTAGAGCGTTTGGTGATGCGTAATCATTTTTCAAAAGAAGAAGCTAAAAAACGCATGGCTAGCCAAATGTCGACAGAAGCTAAAAAGCCTTATGCTGACAAATTGCTAGATAACAGTGGTGACCTTACGGAATTAAAAGCACAAATCCATCAGCTTTTGCAGGAATTATAAGCGATGAATGCTTGGAAAATTGCCTGATTTTCTGCATATTTTTCAAGAAAACGCTTTGTGTAGCAAGTTTTTAGTAATTCTTTTGGAATGTGCTATAATAGCAATTGACTTTTTTTGAAAAGAAGGTGAACAATCATAAGTAACGAAGTTAATTGGAAACAAAATTTACGAGTAGCTTGGCTTGGTAACTTTTTTACTGGGGCAAGCTTTTCGCTTGTTATGCCATTTATGGCTTTGTATGTAGAAGAACTAGGCGCTCCCAAAAATAAAGTTGAGTGGTACGCTGGTCTAGCGGTATCTTTATCAGCTTTAGCCTCTGCTTTGATTGCTCCGGTGTGGGGGCGGCTAGCCGACCAATATGGACGTAAACCGATGATGGTTAGGGCAAGCTTGGTCATGACCTTTACAATGGGTGGTTTAGCCTTTGTCCCTAATGTCTTTTGGTTATTAACACTGAGGCTATTAAACGGTCTTTTTTCAGGATACATTCCTAATTCAACAGCCTTGATTGCTAGTCAAGCACCTAAAAATCGTTCAGGATATGCACTTGGAACGCTAGCAACTGGTATGATTGGCGGGAGCCTAATTGGTCCCTTACTGGGAGGAATGTTGGCTGAATGGTTAGGTATTCGACAAGTCTTTTTGTTGGTCGGATTTATTTTGCTAATCTGTAATTTTCTGACAGTCTTTTTGATTAAAGAAGATTTCAAACCTGTTGCTAAGGCTAATGCTATGTCAACTCGAGAACTCTTTTTATCAATTAAAGACAAGCAAATTCTAATCGGGCTTTTTGTAACAAGTATGATTATCCAAATTTCAGCTCAATCTATTGCCCCAATTTTGACCTTATATATTCGTAATCTTGGACAAACTGAAAATCTAATGTTTGTCTCTGGTCTGATTGTGTCTGCTCTCGGTTTTTCAAGTATGTTATCGAGCTCGACTCTTGGTAAAATTGGTGATAGAATAGGTAATCATAGACTACTTTTGATAGCTCTATTTTATAGCTTTAGTATGTACGTCTTGTGTGCTCTTGCCAGAAATTCACTTGAACTCGGAATTGTGCGTTTCATGTACGGTTTTGGTACAGGTGCGCTGATGCCAAGTGTTAACTCACTACTGACTAAAATCACGCCAAGAGAAGGAATTTCACGTATTTTCAGCTATAACCAAATGTTTATGAATATTGGACAAGTCGTTGGACCATTTGTTGGTTCTGCCATTGCGACTGGTATGGGATACCGTTCAGTCTTTTATGTAACAAGTTTGATTGTCTTTGTAAACTTTGTGTGGAGCCTTATCAATTTTAGAAAATATTTGAAAGTTAAGGAAATCGCGTGAGAGTCAAGATTAATTTAAAATGCAGTAGCTGTGGTAGTAAAAATTATTTAACAAGCAAAAATAAAGCAACCCATCCCGAAAAAATTCAGGTTCTAAAATACTGTCCCAAAGAGCGAAAAGTAACCCTACATATTGAATCGTAGGGATATTTATGATAGAATAATTAAGACCATAGTGTAGGAAAGGAAATAGAACCCAGAAGCAAAAAAGTAGTGGATTTTTTCCCTGAGTTAAGCTTCTGACGCGTTCTTAGTGAAACATATGTACAATGTACTACTGACAGCTTTACTGGTATTATCTGTTATTATCGTGATTGCTATTTTTATGCAACCACAGAAAAATCCAAGTAGCAACGTATTTGATAACAGCGGTTCAGAAGCTTTATTTGAACGTACTAAAGCACGTGGCTTCGAAGCGTTTATGCAACGTTTTACAGCAGTTCTAGTTTTCTTTTGGCTAGCAATTGCTTTAGCGTTAGCAATCTTATCAAGTAAATAGATAGCAACTGACGAAAAAGCTGCATCTTAGCTTACGTTGGCTGCGCATCTTGAATTTTGTACGAAAATTCATGAGCTGGTCATTCAGCTCATTTTTTATTATTAAGTAAGTAGTGAGGAGTCTGTCCAGTAGCGGATTGGAATTTGAAATTCAGTGACTTTTCACAACTTCCATCAAGCTAGAAAACGAGAGGATAGAAGATAGCAGGACTTTTTTGCTAATCGGTCTTGCTTATAATCACAATTATGAATGAAAATATTATTGCTTATTTAAAAGAGCACGGAAAAGTTAATATTAACGATTTAGCGGCTGGTTTGGATATGACTGGTGCTGAAAAATTTCCATTGCTTGTTAAAGAAATTTCACAGTTAGAAAGTCAGGGTGAACTCCGCTTTGATGATAGCGGTAGCCTTGCCCTTCGTAAAAAAGTAGAGAAAAAAAAAGAAATTACGGTCACTGGTGTCTTTCGTGCTAACAAAGCTGGTTTTGGTTTCTTGTCTGTTGATGAGGATGAAGATGACATGTTTGTTGGGCATAATGACGTTGGTCATGCTGTAGATGGTGATACGGTTGAAGCTGTGATTAAGAAACCTGCTAACCGTCTTAAAGGTACAGCGGCTGAAGTCCGTATTGTCGGAATCGTTGAACGCAGTCTAAAAACTGTCGTTGGGAAATTTATCCTAGACGATGAAAAACCAAAATATGCTGGTTACATCAAGTCTAAAAATCAAAAAATCCAACAAGAAATCTACATCAAAAAAGAACCTGTTGTTTTAGACGGAACTGAAATCATCAAGGTTGATATCGATAAATACCCAACGCGTGGTCACGATTACTTTGTCGGTCATGTTCGTGATATCGTTGGTCACCAAGGGGATGTTGGAATTGATGTTCTTGAAGTCCTTGAATCAATGGACATCAAATCAGAATTTCCAGAAGACGTTATGGCTGAAGCTAATGCTGTTCCAGATGCGCTGTCTGAAAAAGATTTGATTGGTCGCGTGGATTTACGTAATGAAATCACCTTTACCATTGACGGCGCTGATGCCAAAGACTTGGATGATGCGGTTCATATCAAACTTTTAGATAACGGTAACTTTGAGTTAGGTGTTCACATCGCTGACGTGTCTTATTATGTTACAGAAGGTTCTGCCCTTAACCGTGAAGCGGTAGCTCGTGGAACATCTGTGTATGTGACTGACCGTGTGGTGCCAATGTTACCAGAACGCTTGTCAAACGGTATCTGTTCATTAAATCCAAATGTAGATCGTTTGACACAATCATGTTTGATGGAAATTGATCGTAATGGTCACGTGGTGAATCACCAAATCTGTCAATCAGTTATTAAAACAACTTTCCGTATGACTTACAGCGATGTTAATGATATCATTGCTGGCGATGAAGAGTTGATTGAAAAATACCAACCAATCGTTGAGTCAATTCACCACATGGCTGCTCTTCATAATATCTTAGAGAAGATGCGCGTGCGTCGTGGGGCACTTAATTTTGATACTAGCGAAGCTAAAATCATCGTCAATGACAAAGGAATGCCAGTTGACATCGTGATTCGTGAGCGTGGTATTGCAGAGCGCATGATTGAATCCTTCATGTTGGCAGCTAACGAAACAGTGGCAGAACACTTTGCAAAACGCAAATTGCCATTTATCTACCGTATCCACGAAGATCCTAAAGCTGAAAAATTACAAAAATTCCTTGATTATGCAAGCGTTTTTGGCGTGCAAATTCACGGGACAGCTAATAAAATTAGCCAGCAAGCTCTTCAAGATTTCATGGCAAAAGTTGAAGGAAAACCAGGTGCTGAAGTTTTGAATATGATGCTTCTTCGTTCAATGCAACAAGCACGCTATTCTGAACACAATCATGGACACTATGGTTTGGCTGCTGAGTACTACACACACTTTACAAGCCCAATTCGTCGTTATCCTGACCTTCTTGTTCACCGTATGATTCGTGAATACACACAAGTGACAGATGAGAAGATTGAACACTTCAGAAATGTGATTCCAGAATTGGCAACATCATCTTCAACTCTCGAACGTCGTGCTATTGATGCCGAACGTGTGGTTGAAGCGATGAAAAAAGCTGAATACATGGAAGAATACGTTGGTCAAGAATTTGACGGTGTGGTGGCTAGTGTCGTGAAATTTGGTATGTTTATCGAATTGCCAAATACCATTGAAGGTCTTGTTCACATCACAACCTTACCAGAATTCTATAATTACAACGAACGTACTTTGACCCTTCAAGGTGAAAAATCAGGTAAAGTCTTCCGCGTTGGTCAACAAATCAAGATTAAATTAACACGTGCCGACAAAGAAACTGGTGATATTGACTTTGAGTACATTCCAAGTGATTATGATGTGATTGAAAAAGTGAAGAAATCACGTCAAGACCGTTCTGGAAAAGACAAACGTCGTCCAAAATCTGACAATCACAAAGACCATAAAAAAGACCACAAATCAAATAAACAACGCAATCATAAATCTTCAAAATCATCTTCTAAAAAAACAGGCAAGAAACCTTTCTACAAAGAAGTAGCTAAGAAAAAAACTCGTAAAGCTAAAAAATAAAAGGTGACAAGCCTCATTGCTAACCCAAAAATTTTGACACAAGAGAGGTAGCTTAATATGCCAAAAGGTGAAGGAAATGTCGTTGCCCAAAATAAAAAGGCACGTCATGACTATAATATAGTTGATACCATTGAAGCTGGAATCGTCTTGACAGGAACTGAAATTAAGAGTGTTCGTGCCGCACGTATTCAGCTAAAAGACGGTTACGCTCAAATTAAAAATGGCGAAGCTTGGTTGATTAATGTTCACATTTCTCCTTTTGAACAAGGAAATATCTGGAACCAAGAGCCTGAGCGTACACGTAAATTATTGCTTAAAAAACGTGAAATTGAAAAATTGTCAAATGACTTAAAAGGAACAGGGATGACCCTTATTCCTCTTAAAGTTTATTTGAAAAATGGCTTTGCTAAGGTCTTACTTGGTGTGGCTAAAGGGAAACATGATTACGACAAACGTGAAACCATCAAACGCCGCGAGCAAGACCGCGACATTAAACGCCAAATGAAAAATTTCAATGCAAGATAATAAAACAAAAAGAGTTTGGATAAATCCAAACTCTTTTTAAAACATTTTTTTCAATTCCTCAATCAAAGGAAAGTTCTAAAATGAAGTTAGCCACCTAAGGGTATCAAAAAACATCTCAGAGAGATATAATTGTAATCACCACAACAACAATTAGAAAGACTCTGAGATGCAAAACTATTATACACCAAAAAGTAAACATTTAACACTAACTGAACGTAGAATGATTGAACGTTGGCTTCAAGAAGGGCTCTCAAATCGTGAAATCGCTAGGAGATTAGCTAAAGCTCCTCAAACCATTCACAACGAAGTCAAACGTGGTCAGGTTAGACAACAAGTGCGTAAAGGAAAATTTGAAGTGATCTACTCAGCTGATTTTGCTCAAAAAGCCTATCAAAACAATCGCAAACGTTCTGTTAAACAAGTCTCCCTAACCAAGGGACTCAAAGGAAAGATAACTCACTACATCGAACAGAAATACTCTCCCGAGATGATGGTAAAGTCAAAAGGGATACCTGTTCCCATCTCCACCATTTACTACTGGATTCATCATGGACACTTAGGATTGACCAAGGCTGATATGCTTTATCCTCGACAAGAGAAAGCTAAGAAAAAGCATGCTAGTCCCAATTTTAAGCCAGCTGGAAAGTCTATTGAGGAACGACCAGAAAGCATTAATAAGCGTGAGAATATCGGTGATTTTGAAATTGATACGGTTATTCAAACACGGGCAAAAAACGAGTGTCTGTTGACTCTAACCGATAGAAAGAGTCGTTATCAAATCATTCGACTCATTCCCGATAAGTCCGCGGTTTCAGTCAATCAAGCTCTGAAAGCAATCCTCAAGGATTATCAAATGAACTCTATCACAGCTGATAACGGGGCTGAGTTCAGTCGTTTAGCAGAAGTTTTTGACCCTACTCATATCTATTATGCCCACCCGTATTCTTCTTGGGAGCGTGGTACTAATGAGAATCATAATAGACTCATCCGGCGTTGGTTACCTAAGGGAAGCAAAAATGCGACTCAACAACAAGTCGCATTTATTGAAAACTGGATTAACAACTATCCAAAGAAACTATTCAATTATAAATCTCCTAAAGAGTTTTTACAGACTGGCTAATTTGAACTTGAAATTTGGCTTCCTCAATCAAAATGTGATTGTCAGCTATCATTTCTTTGATTTTTCCTTGCAAAGCAGGTGAAAATTCTCCAACGCAGGTGTGCAATTGCTGTTCAATATCAGCTTGAAGGGCTTTACCAGCTTCTGTAAGGGCGATAATTAGCTGACGTTGGTCTTCTTCAGGGCGAATACGTGTTAGATAACCTTTGTCTTCTAAAAGCTTGAGAAGTGGTGTCAATGTATTGCTAGCAAGGTCTAATTGTTTTCCTAATTCACGCAAAGCAAGATTGTCAGTTTTCCAAAGTGCTAAGAGAACAATATATTGTGTATAGGTTAAATCTAATTTAGCTAGTTTTTGTTTATAAAATTGGTTGAAAACTCTATTAGCATTATAAATCGCAAAACATAGTTGATTAGTTAAAGCAGGATGTTGTTCTGGCATAACGTCCCTTTCTTTGTGTTTACTTGCTCTTATCAGAACATAGAAAAAAATAAATGTAAAAGTTAACAACTTGAAAAAGGAGTAGTAAACTATAGCCAATCGTGTGCGACTAATTATAAAAAAGAGGTCGAAATTATGGAAAATACAATCGAACTATTACAAAAAATTGGAAACAAAATTTTAAATCAAGCAAATATTCATGATCTTGTGGCTTTGAATTTTGAGGCACAAGGATTTTCAAAACTTGGTGATAAATACAAAAGCTACGCTTCAGAGGAGTATGACTTTTCACAAAAACTCTTTAATCGCATTTTAGATTTGGGTGGTAAAATCTGTTACCAAAATCAAGTAAGCTTTGAAATGCCAGCTAGTCCTTTATAGTGGCTAAGACATGATTTGGAAGTTTCAAAAGAAGGACTGGAAGAATTATTACCATTGGTTGGTGCTGCATCTAATGATTTGGTGACTTATGATTTGCTAAAAGCCTACTACAAAGATGAAGATGATGATTTGCAGTGGACACAGCAACAGTTGAATTTGATTGATGCTATTGGTTATCAAAACTGGTTAACACAACAGCTTTAAGGAGAAGGAAATGACTTACGATTACGATGTGGTTTTTATTGGCTCAGGACATGCTAATTGGCATGCGGCAGTGACATTGTCTCAGGTCGGAAAAAAGTGGCCATTGTTGAAAAAGATATTACGGCTGGTACTTGTACCAATTATGGCTGTAGTGCCAAATTTTTATTAGACAGTCCATTTGAGTTTATTGATAGTCTTTCACGTTATGATAAAGCTGGCATTACTGGTAATACTAAGGTTAACTGGCAAGAGCTTATGGCTTATAAAAAATCTGAAATTCCAACTTACGCTTCTCTCATGGAAGGTATGTTTGCGCAAATGCAGATTGATTTGCTAAAAGGCTACGGAAAATTAGTTGACGCTCATACAGTTAGTGTGGATGATGATAGAATCAGTGCAGACTACATCGTTCTTGGAACGGGTCAACGTCCAGCACGTCTTCAAATTAAAGGGCAAGAATTCTTGCATGATAGTTGTGATTTCCTTGATTTGGATAAGATGCCAAAACACATCACCTTTATCGGTGCAGGAATCATTTCTATGGAATTTGCAACCATGTCTGCTAAGCTTGGCTCAGAGGTCCATATCATTGAATATGCTGATAGAGCTTTAGTAGCTTATCAAGAAAATTATATTGATAGTGTGGTTGCTAAAATGACAGCAGAGGGTGTTTACTTTCATTTCAAACAAGCAGTTCAAGCAGTTGAAGAAACTACCGCTGGTTTACGTGTCACAACGGCGCAAGGTTTGGAATTAGAGACTGACTATGTTCTTGATGTAACAGGACGTATTCCAAATGTTGAAAATCTTGGTCCTGATGAACTTGGCATTGCCTACAATCGTTCAGGAATCGTTGTTAATGAATATCTGCAAACTTCTGTGCCAAATATTTTTGCCAGTGGGGATGTCATTGATAAAAACATTCCATGTTTAACGTCGACAGCAAGTTTTGAATCAGATTATATTGCAGCTTACATTCTTGGAGTAAATCAAGAAGCAATTCAGTATCCAGCTATTCCAAATCTTGTTTATACTTTCCCACGTATTGCACAAGTTGGGGTGAGTGTTGTTGAGGGTCGTGAGAACGATGCTTACCGTATTGTTGAGATTCCATTTGGACAACAATTGAAATTTCAGACAAAATTAGAAGATGAAGCGCACGTGACACTGATTGTTAATCAGAATAAAGAATTGGTCGGCGCTAGTCTTTTAGGTAATGAAGCTGGTGAAATGATTAATCTTTTGACATTGATGATCAATCAAAAAGTTACAGCAAATGATCTTAGTTAGATGATTTTTGCTTTTCCAGGGACAACTAGCGGATTACTCAGCGCAGTAAAAATGGCATTAATGTAAATAGATAAAGCTTGAACGAAAGTTCAAGCTTTATCTATTTATTCGAACCATGTAATGACTTTTTCACGAGGTTTACGTGAGCGAGGGTGTTTTGGATCGCGTAGTCGATAACCAAATGACACCATGCTTGCAATGCCTTCTTTATCAGAGTTAATAATGCCTGCTTTGGCAAGAATAGCATTGACTTTGTCATAATTAAATCCTTCAATTGGGCAAGAATCAATACCAATCATGCTGGCTGATGTCATCATATTTCCAAGAGCGATGTAGGTTTGCTTAGCGGTCCAATCAAAGAGGGCGCGTGGATTGTCAGCAAGTGACATATCATTTTTTTGGAAAGACTCGTAAGTGGCTAGGCGACTATTGAGAGCGTCACCCTCACCGAGACCACGTCGAACGAGGCTATCTTTGACAGAGTCAGAATCATAGCGTGCATTTTTTTCTGCAAGTAACAAAACAAAATGACTGGCTGTATCAAGTTGAGACTGTGCTCCCCAAGCAACAGTTTTTAAGTCATCACGAAGTTTTGCAATTTGCTTACGATCAAGGACAACAAAACGCCAAGCTTCCAAACCAATCGAAGAAGGGCTTAACCAAGCTGTGTCAAGGATGAACTCCATATCTTCACGTGAAATCTCTTGGTCATTGTAGACACGGACGGCAACTCGATGGTCAAAGGCATCGAGAACTTGTTTTTTAATAGCTTCTGTACTCATGCTAGCCTCCTAGTTTTCTTTTTATCATAACATTTTCAGCTAGTTTTAGCCAGTTTTCAGGCATAAGAAAAAGAGCCTAAGCTCTTTTATTTTAGTTGATTTGTCAGATGATTAATTTGGTCAATCAGATTGTTAAAATCGCAAGGTTGAGACAATTTCATGAAATCTAGAGGGGTTTTATGAAAGACTTCACCGATGATGGGGATAATTTCTCTTCCTTTATCAGTAATGTAAACACGTTTGGTATGTCCTTTATAAACTACTTTCACTAAATCTTTGTGAACTAGCTTTTCAATAAGTCTTGTCATAGATGGAGCTGCGATACAAAGCATTTTAGCCAAGTCTTTTAAAGGCAACCGTATTAACTTAATTATTGATTTTATCGAAAATGATTTAGGGCTTTCTCTCATGATGGAAAAGATGGTTAGACCTTTTGAGGGTAAGCAGATTGTTGATATTGAGACAGAGTCTCTGATGGTTTTGATGAAATTAAAGATAAATATATCAGAAGCCGTTCAACAATTTTGGCAGGAAATGCAAGAAAAGTATGCAAAAAAGGATTGAGCTTTTCTCAATCCTTTTCAATTTTAGCTAAAAATTCTCTAGTAAAAAACTTTCGGCAAGAGAACCGTCTTTGATAGCTTTTTTGGCATCTTTGATTGAAAACCAGTCCCAGTCATCAATCTCCTGATTGGGAGTGACTGCTCCAGATACTGTTACGGCAAAATTAATCATGAGTGAGTTACTGCGCTCGTAGTATTTAGTAGCATTAAAGGTTAAGGATTTTACTTTTAAGCCTAATTCCTCGTCAATTTCTCTAGCGACAGTAGCCTCATCATTTTTGCCTTGTGACACATAACCAGCTAGTAAAATGTGTTCAGTCATCTTGTACTGTTTGATTCAAAGAATTTTATCATGATTTTCGTTAAATAAAATGGCACTGATAGCAGTATTAAAAACTGGAAAGCGAAAGCTATCATACTGTGAACAATAAGGAATATCACCTTCGTCTTTTAAAAATTTCTTAGGGTCATTTTAGCAGTAGTTGAAGTTTTTAGGTTTATGAGAATTATCCTTCAAAATAAAGCAATTCTTTTGGTGTGTGTGTGAAGACTTCAAAGCCAGATTTTGTGACGTAACCACAATCTTCGATACGAACACCAACTTTGCCAGGAATGTAGATACCAGGTTCAACTGAGAAACACATACCTTCTTGGATTTCCATATCATTACCTTCCATGATTGAAGGGAATTCGTGACAAGTCATTCCGATACCATGTCCAAGACGGTGGTTGAAGTATTCACCGTAACCTGCTTTTTCAATGACTTTACGAGCAGCCTCGTCCACTTCGCTAGCAAGAACACCAGGTTTGATGAACTCTAGAGCTGACATGTGAGCTTCTAAACATAAGTTGTAAATGTCTTTCTTGAATTGGTCAGGTTTACCAACAGCAACAGTGCGAGTCATATCACTAGCGTAACCATACATATCTGTTCCAAGGTCAAACAAAAGCAAAGCATTGTTTTCGATTTTGTTTGTGCCTGGGATACCGTGTGGGTTAGCGGCATTATTACCAGTCAAGACCATAGTGTCGAAACTCATTTTTTCAACACCTTGTTTTTTCATTTCGAATTCAATCATGGCGATAATGTCAGTTTCAGTGTTGTTAAGTGAAATGTTATCGAAACCAACTTTAACAGCTTTATCAGCGAACTGGCCAGCTACAATCATTTTATCAATTTCATCTTGAGATTTGATAAGACGCATTTTTTGAACAAATGGTGTCAAATCTTCAAAGTGTCCGTCAAAGACGGTTTGCAAACCTTGAAATTTAGTAACATTCAAATTATCAAATTCAGCAAAGATTTTAGCACTATCTGTTGAAGGAAGACAGTTTTTAATTTTTTTCCATGGATTTTCAGAATCAACGTAACCAAAAACAGGGAAATTGACGATTTGGCTGGCGCGTGCGACTTCAAGCGCAGGGACGAAAAGTGCTGGTTCACGGTCAGCGTAAACAAACAAGAACATTTGACGTTCGTGTGGATCGCAGAAGAAACCAGTCAAATAGTTAACAGTTACTGGGTCAGATAAAACAGCGATATTTGCTTTTTCTTGATTCAAATATGAGCGGATTTGATCTAATTTAGACATGAGAAACCTTCTTTCTAATTACCCCCCCATTTTTTCAAAAAAATCACAAAAAATCAAGAGTTGAAGCCGAAAAAATTAAATACACTTAATTTTCATAAAATCATGCTAAAAAACTTTAAAAAGATGAAAGAGTTTCAGAAGTTTACTAAAAAGTTAGCAGAAAATTTTCTGAAAATAACTACTTTTTGATTTTTTTAGCCTTTTATGAGAAAAACAGCCTTTTAAACGTTTTCAAAATATGAAAAGTTTTCAAAAATTCTAAGTTTGCACTTGAAAGTGTTTCCAAAAGGTGCTAAAATATTTGTGAAAGCGAAATTTTCAAATAGAAAGGAAGTCCAATAATGAACACTGATGATACGATTACAATTTATGATGTTGCACGAGAAGCAGGCGTCTCAATGGCAACAGTTAGTCGTGTTGTAAATGGCAATAAAAATGTAAAGGAAAACACTCGTAAAAAAGTACTTGAAGTTATTGACCGTTTAGACTATCGTCCAAATGCAGTTGCTCGTGGTTTGGCAAGTAAAAAAACTACGACAGTTGGTGTTGTTATTCCAAATATCGCTAATAGCTATTTCTCAATTTTAGCGAAAGGTATCGACGATATTGCTGCAATGTACAAATACAATATCGTTCTTGCGTCAAGTGATGAAGATGACGATAAAGAAGTTAATGTTATTAACACTTTGCTTGCAAAACAAGTGGATGGTATTATCTTCATGGGACACCATTTAACAGAAAAAATTCGTGCAGAGTTCTCTCGCTCACGCACACCAGTGGTTCTAGCAGGAACAGTTGATTTAGAACACCAACTTCCAAGTGTTAATATTGATTACAAAGCTGCCGTGGCTGATGCTGTTGATATTTTGGCTAAAAATAACAAAGATATTGCCTTTGTTTCAGGACCACTTATCGATGACATTAACGGTAAAGTTCGTCTTGCAGGATACAAAGAAGGACTTGAAAAGAACAACCTATCATTCAAAGAAGGACTTGTATTTGAAGCTCACTACAGCTACAAAGATGGTTATGAACTAGCTCAACGCGTGATGAATTCAGGTGCTACAGCTGCTTATGTTGCTGAAGACGAACTAGCTGCAGGTCTTTTGAATGGATTGTTTGCCGCAGGTAAAAAAGTTCCTGAAGACTTTGAAATTCTTACAAGTAATGATTCACCAATCACATCATACACTCGTCCAAACCTAAGCTCAATTAGCCAACCAGTTTATGACCTTGGTGCGGTAAGTATGCGTATGTTGACTAAAATCATGAACAAAGAAGAACTTGAAGAAAAAGGAATTATTCTTAATCATGGTCTTAAATTGCGTGGTACTACACGTCAATAATTTCCAAAAAGGATACTATGACAAAATCAGCCTTTGGGCTGATTTTGTTTAGTCTTAGTGAAAAAAATTACAAAATAAGCTATAATAGTATTTATGAAAGTTTTACTGTATTTGGAAGCCGAAAATTATTTAAGAAAATCAGGAATTGGTCGTGCCATCGAGCACCAAGAGCGTGCTCTTAGCATGGTTGGCCAAGATTATACAACAAATCCAAACGATGACTATGATTTGGTTCATATCAATACTTATGGTATTAAGAGTTGGAAATTATTGAAAAAATCCAAAAAAGCGGGTAAAAAAGTGTTGATGCATGGTCATTCTACCGAGGAAGATTTTCGCGACTCTTTTATCGGCTCTAATTTAGTATCACCAATTTTTAGATGGTATCTTTGTCGTTTTTATAACAATGCAGATGCCATTATTACACCGACTGAATACTCAAAATCATTAATTAGTGGCTATGGTATTGATAAGCCAATTTATGCTGTTTCAAATGGGATTGATTTGTCACGTTATGTTCCAAATCCTGCTAAGGAAGAGGCGTTTAGACGTCATTTTGGTCTTAAACCAGATGAAAAAGTTGTGATTTGTGCTGGGCTTTATTTCATGCGAAAAGGAATTGACGAATTTGTTGAAGTGGCAAAACAAATGCCTGATGTGCGTTTTATTTGGTTCGGTGAGACTAATAAATGGATTATTCCTCATAAAGTCAGAAGCATTGTGACACGTAAGCATCCTGATAATGTGATTTTTGCTGGTTACATTAAAGGAGATGTTTTTGAAGGTGCTATGAGTGGTGCAGATGCCTTCTTCTTCCCGAGTCGTGAAGAAACAGAAGGAATTGTCGTTCTTGAAGCACTTGCTAGTCACCAACATGTGGTTTTGCGAGATATTCCTGTTTATCACGGCTGGGTTGACAGTAGCTGTGCGGAGTTAGCTCATGATGTTTCTGGTTTTGTTAAAGCCCTTCGTAAGGTTTTATCAGGAAATAGCGAAAAACAAGAAGCAGGTTATCATATTGCTCAAAGTCGTAGCATTGATAAAGTTGCTCATGAATTAGTTGATGTTTATCACAAAGTAATGGAGTTGTAAAATGAGAATTGGTCTTTTTACGGACACTTATTTTCCTCAAGTTTCTGGGGTAGCAACGAGTATTTGTACCCTCAAGGAAGAGTTGGAAAAAGAAGGACACGAGGTCTATATTTTTACAACCACAGATAAAGCGGTAAAACGCTACGAAGATCCAACGATTATTCGACTTCCTAGTGTGCCTTTTATTTCGTTTACAGATCGCCGCATTGTTTATCGTGGATTGATTTCGTCTTATAAAATTGCCAAACAATATAAATTAGATATTATTCATACCCAAACGGAATTTAGCGTTGGGATGCTTGGAAAAATGATTGCTGCAACCCTTCGTATTCCAGTTGTTCACACTTATCATACGCAATATGAAGACTATGTTGGTTATATTGCTAAAGGAAAAATCATCAAACCAGGTATGGTCAAATACGTCATGCGTGGCTACATGAACGACTTGGACGGCGTGATTTGTCCATCTCGTATTGTGCTAAATTTGCTTGATGGTTATGATATTAAGATTCCAAAACGTGTCATTCCGACAGGAATTCGTGTGGAAGAGTACGAACGTAAGGACATTACAAGAGAAGATGCGCTAGCACTTCGTGAAAAACTTGGAATTGCTGAGGATGAGACAATGTTACTTAGTCTGTCTCGTATCTCTTATGAAAAAAATATTCAAGCTATTGTCCAACAATTTCCAGACGTTTTAGGTCAAAATAAAGCTGTTAAATTGGTTGTTGTTGGTGATGGACCATATCTATCAGACTTGAAAAAAATGGTTGAGGACCTTGACATTGAAGATAGTGTGATTTTCACGGGAATGGTTGCTCACGAAGAAACTGCAATTTATTATAAAGCAGCTGATTTCTTCATTTCAGCATCAACTAGTGAAACTCAAGGGTTGACTTATACAGAAAGTCTTGCTAGTGGAACACCAGTCATTGCACATGGAAATCCGTACTTGGATGACATCATTGACCAAAAGATGTTTGGAACATTGTTCTACCAAGAAGAGGATTTGGCGAATGCTATTTTAGATGCGATTGAAAACACACCTGCTATGGCTGACAAAGCATACCAAGCAAAAATGTATGCCATCTCAGCAGAACATTTTGGAAAATCAGTCTATGCTTTTTATCTTGATGTTTTGATTTCAGCTAAGAATAAGAAAAAAGAAAAATTCTCTTTAACGGTCCGTGGTCAAAAAGAAAAAACGTCTGTGAAGTTAGCACATTCTGCCATTAAATTGCCAGCAGAAGCAGCTAAAGCTACGGTTAAGACGTCAGCAAAAGTTTTCAAGGCTCCAAAACGCTTGATTAATTCAATTCGAGATTTCCTTGACTAAGTTCTTGAAAAATAAAAAATTCGTGTTATAATATCTATCGAAGACAAGTTGAACAGGGTTCAACCTTTAGAGCGAGTGCCGGTTGGTGAGAAGGGCGCAGGGTTGACTGATTCAATACTACTTCCTTTGCTTTTTATGCAAACATAAAACGGTGGCTACGATATAGCCGATTTGAGGTTTACGACTCTTTTTTGTCGTAGATAAATGAAGGTGGAACCACGTTGCGACGTCCTTTTTGGACGTCGCTTTTCTTTTATCTAGGTGAAAAATTTTTGTAAACTCATCAAGTTCCTTTTGCCCGGTTCCCAAAAAGGAATTCTCAACAATGTAAATTTTTTAAAGGAGAATAGTATGGTTAAAATTACTTTCCCAGATGGCGCTGTGCGCGAATTCGAATCTGGAGTAACAACTTTTGAAATTGCTCAAAGTATTAGTAATTCACTAGCTAAAAAAGCTTTGGCTGGTAAATTTAACGGAGAATTGATTGATACTACTCGTGCAATCACTGAAGATGGTAGCATCGAAGTCGTAACACCTGATCATGAAGATGCTCTTGGTATCTTACGTCACTCAGCAGCTCACCTATTTGCTCAAGCCGCAAAACGTCTTTTCCCAGACCTTTGCCTTGGTGTAGGTCCTGCAATCGAAAATGGTTTCTACTACGATACTGATAATAAATCAGGTCAAATCACTGATGAAGACCTTCCTCGTATCGAAGAAGAAATGAAAAAAATCGTTAAAGAAAACCTTCCATGCATTCGTAAAGAAATCTCTATCGAAGAAGCGCGTGAATTGTTCAAAAACGATCCTTACAAACTTGAATTGATTGAAGAACACGGTGAAGACGAAGGTGGACTTACTGTTTACACACAAGGTGAATTTACAGACCTTTGCCGTGGCCCACACGTGCCATCAACTGGTCGTATCCAAGTCTTCCACCTATTGAACGTTGCTGGTGCTTACTGGCGCGGAAATAGCGATAACGCTATGATGCAACGTGTTTACGGTACTGCTTGGTTTGATAAAAAAGACCTTAAAGCTTACCTTAAACAACGTCAAGAAGCTAAAGAACGTGACCACCGTAAACTTGGTAAAGAACTTGATTTGTTCATGATTTCTCAAGAAGTTGGTCAAGGTCTTCCATTCTGGTTACCAGATGGTGCTACAATCCGTCGTACTTTGGAACGTTACATCGTTGATAAAGAAGTAGAATCAGGATACCTTCACGTTTATACTCCACCATTGGCTTCAGTTGATCTTTACAAAACTTCAGGTCACTGGGATCACTACCGTGAAGATATGTTCCCAATAATGGATATGGGTGATGGTGAAGAATTTGTTCTTCGTCCAATGAACTGCCCACACCACATCCAAGTTTACAAACACCATGTACACTCATACCGTGAATTGCCGATCCGTATCGCTGAAATCGGTATGATGCACCGTTACGAAAAATCTGGTGCTTTATCAGGTCTTCAACGTGTTCGTGAAATGTCACTTAACGATGGTCACTTGTTCGTAACACCTGAACAAATCCAAGAAGAATTCCAAAAAGCTCTTCAATTGATTATCGACGTTTACGAAGATTTCAACTTAACTGAATACCGTTTCCGTCTATCACTTCGTGACCCTAAAGATACTCACAAATACTATGATGACGATGAAATGTGGGAAAATGCACAATCAATGTTGAAAGCTGCCTTAGATGAAATGGGCGTTGAATACTTTGAAGCTGAAGGTGAAGCTGCTTTCTACGGTCCAAAACTTGATATCCAAGTGAAAACTGCTCTTGGTAACGAAGAAACATTGTCAACAATCCAACTTGACTTCCTTCTTCCAGAACGTTTTGGTTTGACATACATCGGTGCTGATGGTGAAGAACACCGTCCAGTTATGATTCACCGTGGTGTTATCTCAACAATGGAACGCTTCACAGCTATCTTGATTGAAAACTACAAAGGTGCATTCCCGACATGGCTTGCTCCTCACCAAGTAACTGTTATCCCAGTTTCTAATGAAGCTCACGTTGACTACGCTTGGGAAGTTGCTAAAGTTCTTCGCGACAAAGGTGTTCGTGTTGACGTCGATGAACGTAACGAAAAAATGCAACTTAAGATTCGTCAAAGCCAAACTAAGAAAATTCCTTACCAATTAATCGTTGGTGATAAAGAAATGGCTGATAAGACTGTTAACGTTCGTCGTTACGGAAGCAAACAAACTCACACTGAATCAATCAATGAGTTTGTAGAAAATATTCTTGCTGACATCGATCGTAAATCACGTCCAGACGCTGAATAATTCCTTATATTTGCATAATAAATTCGGTAAAAAAGAAGTCCTTTGGGGCTTCTTTTTGTGTTTTTTTAAACGGATGATTTTTCCAGATTTGCAAAAATCTAATATTACTAAAATGAAATATTACAATTAAGAAAGCGTTCTCAAAAAAAGGGAGTTAAAATATGCGAAACTTTAAGCAACATTTTTTGTCACTTGGCTTTGGTCTTTTAATAGCATTAGCTACGCTTTTGTCTCATTTAGGACCTGGTCCAATGATTGTCAAAGCTGATTCTTCGGTAGCTTGGAATTTTAGTGATTCTTCATTTAAAGATTTGGGTCAGCTAAAGTCTGAAAAAACGATTGATGGGTTGACTTTATTAGCAAATGAAGAGTTACCATTGTTCATCAAAGCAGAAGAAGCTAATGTTTCAGAAAGCAATTATACATCTGCCTTGCAGTTAATTGCTACAGGTAGTAAGGATAAGGCTTCATTGAAATTTTTAGTATCAGATAACGATGTGATTAAAGTCGTTTTGAAAAGTGCTTCACAGACTGATGAGGGTCATCTCGTTTTAGCTGATAGCCAAGGTCAAGACCTAACCAATCTGACTGTGGGTGTGCAAGCCAGTGAAGCAACTTACACTTATTCAGGTGAAGCTGGTGAGCTTTATTTATATGCTAAAGACGCTGATCTTGACTTGTTTAGTATTCAGGTGGGAGCTACATCTTCTGATGCCGTTTCAGAAAGCCAATCAAGTGAAGCTACTAGTAATTCAAGTGAGACAACTGAAGTAGATTTGTCCCAAACAGAAAGTGCTGATGAAAGCTTAATCTTCTCTTCATTAGCAGCTTCAATGGCGTGACAGTCTCAACTTATAACGATTTTCGCTCTGCTATTTCAAAAGCTGAAAAAGCCGGTGGCGAAAGGTTTATGTGAAGGGAAACAAGATTGCTTGTGACGGGCAAATTGCTTTGTCTAAAGCAAATGCTAACGTTCAAATCATTGGTGTGCAAAATGCGGATGGCTCTTATCCAGAGCTTAATTTTTCAGACTTTATGGCAAAATACATCGGTAAAGCCTCATCAGATGCGGCAGTTGGTGTCAGAATTTATGGCTCAAACTACACCCTTCAAAACTTGATTATTGAGCATGCGCCAGATAACGGTATCCAAATCAAAGGAAAAACTGCTGGTAATAACAAGGTTCCAAATTGTATTGTTAGATATAATAACGATACTGGTTTGCAAGTAACGGCAGGTGCTTATCGTAATACAATTGAAGCGGTTTACAGCTACCGTAATTGTGATGTTTACACACGTAGCGGAAATGCTGATGGCTTTGCACCAAAACTCGGTGCAGGAAGCGGCAATACTTTTACTTACTGTTATGCTTGGGATAATTCTGATGGTGGTTGGGATTCCTTTGATAAAGTAGGGGATGTGACACCAGATATTACTTACACAAATTGTGCAGTTTGGAATAACGGTAAACCCGATGTCTTTACTGGAAAATATGATTTTGACCACAAAAAAGCCTTAGATGAACATCTTCATCTGGTTCAACTCATCAAAGTTAATGATGGCTCATTTGCTTCAAATTATGCAAAAGGTAAATTTGCTTTGCCATTTGGAAACTTCATCAAGACTGATGCTGGTACGATTAGACTTTCAGCTTGGACTGGCAATTCATTTGACGGTAATCCAAATAGCTTTAAACTTGGTTCTGTCAATTCAAAATCAAGTGTGACACGTAAATTGTCATACTGTCTTGCTTTTGATGAAGCTAAAAAAGGTTTTGATAATAACAACAGTTCCGTTACAGCTTATTTAGACCACTGTGTGGCATTTGATAATGGTTATAACTATTACATTCAACCATTGATCATTAAAGCATGGTCTGCTGTTCAAGGCTTTGCTGGTAAGAGTGGTGATAAATTACCAAGTGGCCGTTCTGTCACAACACCATCATCTGGCAGTCAATCAGCTATTCGCAAGTCAGTTGGAAATACTAAAAATGCGATTATTGCTAATTGCCAAGCTAATGAAATTCCTGGCAAAATTGGATTTAATATTTATTAATCTGGCATAGCATTGTGAAAATCTAAAAAATAGCTCCTCAATCGAGGAGCTATTTTAGTGATAAAAACTTTGTTATGGATGATTATAACAAGTGGTATTCTTTGAGTAATTCTTCGAGATAAGTACCGTGCACTTTCTTAAGAGCTTCTTTGAGAACGGCTTTTTCTGCCCAAGGAATATCAATTTCTGTTAGTGATTTTTGGTCATTTAGATAGTAAAGGGCATTGAGTAGCATGCGAACATCAAAGGCGGATGCGAAGACTTCAGGGACACCGCGGTCAACATCAAGTAGTGTGTAGACGGCTTCCATGGCTGTTCTGACAGAGTATTCTGTAGTAAAGACAGTATCACGAGGTGTTTCAGCATAGTTACCAATAAAGGCTAAGTTTTGACTATCTTTTGGCACTACTAATGGACGGTCATTTAAGCCACGCGGCATGAAGTAAGTAGTGATGTAAGGCATGTGGCAAGGAATAGTTGAAGCAGTGTCAGCAATTTCTGCAATTTCAGTTTCAGGAACTCCCATGTGGTAGAGCCATTCTTGGCAAAGTTCTTTACCAGTACATTCATCAGGGCGTTTTGCAATGTAATTACCCTTACGATCTGTGTAAAGAGAGTAAAGCCAAACGACCAGTTCGTTATCTTTTTGAACTTTGAAATGCGGTTGACGACTGATAGAGTAACCAAGGAGCCAGTTAGAATCTTTAATGCTTGTTGGACCGCTGGTTACGATTGAACCACTGTATGGGTCTTTGTGGTTAACGGCTTCGATATAAGGGGAGATGCGTTTATCCTTGAAGGTGATAGTAGCTGAAATGGTCCAGTTAGCATCTGGAATGTTTTGGTAGAATTTTTCTGGGTGACCAAAGCTTTCGTCTTGGGCAGCCAATTTTTGCCAGAGTTCCCAGCTAGCACCTAATTCGTGTTTAACAGGAGCTGGGTGGTCGTTGTCACCATAAGTTGTACTTTCGGTGATTGAACCATTTGTGACAAAGACCAAATCATTTTCACTTAAAAAGAGTTCTTTTACTTGACCTGCTTTTGTGAATTCAAGCTTGCTTGCCACTTTTTTATTGCCTTTGCGGTTAACCAAAATATTTGTCACGGTAGTATCATAATTAAAATCAACACCGTGTTCAGATAAGTAGTGGACGGTTGGTAAAATCAAAGATTCATATTGATTGTACTTAGTGAAGCGAAGGGAAGAAAGATTTTTTAGGCAGCCAACGTGTTGAATAAAGCGCATGAGATAACGGCGCATTTCCATGGCACTTGACCAGGGTTCAAAGGCAAACATTGTACACCAATAGAGCCAGAAATTAGAATTGAAAAATTCGTCATCAAAAACTTGGTCGATTTGAACATTTTCCAGTTTGCTTTCAGGCATCAAAATCAAATCAATCATTTCCTTGATAGCTTTTTCAGAAAGGGTTAGCTGACCATCGTTAGGCAGAGCTTTACCACGATTGCAAATGACACGTGTCTTAGCATAACAAGGGTCTTCTTTGTTGAGCCAGTAGAATTCATCCAAGATTGAATGGTCTGGATTTTCAAGGGATGGAATAGAGCGAAACAAGTCCCAGAGCACTTCAAAGTGAGGTTCCATTTCACGTCCGCCACGAATAATATAGCCTAAGCGGTCATTTTTAATACCGTCCATGCTACCACCAGGAAGGCTCAATTCTTCTAGAATATGAATGTGATCGCCAGACATTTGGGCATCACGGACAAGAAAGACTGCTGTAGAAAGAGCTGCTAAGCCACTTCCGACAATATAGGCTGATTTTTCATCAACGTTTTCAGGTTTTTTAGGACGAGCAAATGCTTCATAATTTCCATTTGAATAATACATACATATCAACTCCTTTGTTAAGATAACTTTTATTAAAACACTTTCTTCAGTAAAATAAAATAGACAGGAAAGATTTCCTGTCTAAATTTTTGACACTTTGCTGACTTTGTCTAGTAATTCAAAAGTTGATAAATACGCTTGGCTAAGGTGTTGGGATTTTCTTGCAAGCCAGAGTCAATCCAATCAAGGATAAAACCAACCAAGCCGTACTTGCAAAAATGAACCCTAAAATCAAGTTCACTGGCACTTAAGTCAGGATTTTTGGCTTTTAGGACTGGTTTGATTAAGTCATAAGCTCGGTCATATAAAAAATGTTCTAAATAATTACGATTGATAGAATAATAGGTGTTGTAGACAAACGCTTTGTTGGCTAGAATGTATTGAAAAATCGCAAGCATGCTTTTTTCCAAAGAGTCGTCTGTTCGGTTATCACCAATCATTTGCTCACCATCTGAAATATATATCTTTTCAAGCAGGTCATACAAGTCATTAAAATGATAGTAAAAGGTTTGACGGTTGACGTGCATACGCTGAACCAACTCTGTCACGGTGACCTTGTCAAAGGATTTTTCCTGCATAATGTCTTTTAAAGTATGGGCAAAGGCTTCTTCAGTTAATGTCTTCATAAATTCCCCTTCATCTATAGCTATTTTATCATAAGTCCCTTTAAAAAAGGTGTTAGCGCTGTAATGTGCTATAATTGACCTATGAAAATAGGAGATAAAGACTTTTTCTACTTTTGGGAAAATAGTAAAGCTGCTAGCATAAGTGACAAAGCAAGACAAGTACTACAAGAATTAATGGACATCTTAGAAATGCCAGAAGAATTATCTGGCGAGATTGCTCAGACTCGTAAGCTTTTAAATCAATTTTCGGATAACCTTTCGCCCAATCACCCTTTTTGGAGTGAGTTAGCAAGACTTGTTCAAGTAGCTTACCCAGGAGAGAGCATGGCTGAGGACAATTTATTAGCGCACCAAGTGCATCAATTTCGCTATGTGATTTCAGCCTACCAAGCTCAGTGGGTCAGAGAAGAATTTCCTGCTAAGTCAGATTGGCAATCGATGCTAACTTACTTAAAAGATAAAAAAGAACGACGGTTTTGGCGGAGACGATTTGATTTTGATTTGACAGAATCAGCTAGGCTCCATAATAAAGCACCCAAACGTGCCATTTTAGGATTTGAGCTGCCAGTCAATCTGAAAATTTTGCTGGCTTTTCACACAGAATTTATCTTAGATAGTAGGGGACATTTTGCTAATGAAATCGATCCACAAGGTCAGACTCATAATGGCATTATTAACGGAGCTAGTTTTAACTATGCCAATCGTAACGACCAGAGACACTATGAACTTGACGTTGCAGCGATAAAACGTCATGACCCACTTTTTCGTAAGCGTATTTTATCCAATCAAGGCAATGCATTTATAGCCCCGCTCTGGATTAAGTGCCGTCGTCACGAAGATTGGGAGCGCAGCTATTTTAATAAAAAAGGCCACTACGCCAGACAAGGGCGTAGCAGCTATCAAAAGGTAAAACAACTGATTCGAAGATTTCGAAAAGATTTACATAACTGTTCGTAACTTAATCTGCGAACAGTTTTTGAATGGCTAAGCGGCATTTAGAAAGACAGTTCGTAACGTTTTCGAATAAGAAAGTCAAGGTTCTCATCACGGTTACTTCGGCAAGGGCAAAAATGAGGCAAAGCACCATGCTTTCATTGCTGAATTCATTTAGCATGAATAGTGAGCGTAATGGTGGAATGAGACAACAAATGATGAAACCAGCAAAGCAAGTGATAAAAATAGAAATCTTATACTTGTTGAGAGGTCTTGAAACATTTCTCAAAATCAAGAAACCAACAATAGCAAGTAGATAAGTACTAGCAATACCAATATCGTTTTGCGGAATGTCAAACAATTGACCGAATACAACCAAGCAAGCAATGGCTGAAAAAGAAGTAAGCGAAGCTGGTAGAGCTGTTAGAATAGTTTTTTTTAGGAAGTTCTGATTTTTCTTGGCGGTGTTTGTTTCTAATGATAATAAGAAAGCAGGAACTCCGATATTGAACATAGAGATAAGAGAGACTTGAGTAGGAGCGAGAGGATAAGTGAAAATCGTAATGATTGAAAAGATAGCTAACAACATTGAAAAGATATTCTTGTATAAGAATAAGGTTGCTGAACGAGTGATGTTATTAATAATTTGGCGACCTTGAGAGACAATATCTTTCATTCTTGAAAAATCTGAGTCAAGCAAGACCACTTGGGCTGCTTGACGAGCTGCTTCGCTACCACTTCCCATTGCAATTGAGCAATCAGCTTCTTTCATCGCTAAGATATCATTGACACCATCTCCAGTCATTGCGACTTTGTATTTGTTCTTTTTGAAGGCAAGCACTAAATCTTTCTTTTGTTCAGGAGTCACTCGTCCAAAAATGGTATGACTTAGCGCAGCTTTTTCGATGTCTTCCTTAGTTTTTAAAGTACTGGCATCGATGTAGTTTTCTGAATCTAAAATTCCTGCTTGATTGGCAATTTTTGAAACGGTTAGAGTATTATCACCAGAGATGACTTTAATGGCAACGTCATTTTCATTGAAGAATGAAAAAATTTCTTTAGCGTTTGCTCGGATATCGTTTCTGATAGCTACAAATAAAAGTGGTACCGCATTGTCTTTAGTCATTTCAACTAAAGCTAAGATGCGTTTACCGTCTGAGGCATATTGTGTGAGTTTGGTTTGATTTATTGCTAGCTTTTCTTGGCTCAGTAAGATATCTGGAGCTCCTAAACGATAGGTGGTATTTTCTGTTTTGATTTGAGAATATTTGACTTTGGATGAGAATGGGGTTGCTTCAGCATTTTTAAAAGCTTCTTTTGAGGTGAAATATTCTCGCAAAGCCAACATTGTAATATTAGAATCAGGGATAGTATTGATGTATTTAGAAAGAATTTCTTGGTTAGCGGTTAAGTCTGCTTGATTGACATGCTCAGGTAAGATAAGGTCTGTTACGGTCATTTTATTGGCTGTGATGGTTCCTGTCTTATCCACGCATAAGATGTCAACGCGAGCTAAAGATTCAATACTTTTCATATCGTGTAACAAAACTTTTTTTCTAGCTAATTTCATTGCACTGACAGCAAGAGCAACAGTTACCAGTAAATAAAGTCCTTCAGGAATCATACCAATTAAAGCGCCGACTGTTGACACAATACTATCACTAAATGTTTTGTGATTTAAAAATAGCGATTGGCTAAATAAGGTGATACCAATGGGGATAATGATAATTCCAGCAAATTTGATGATGCCTTCGATAGCACGAATCATATCTGTTTTTTTATGTTTGACTTCTTTAGCTTTTTGCGTTAGTTTGGCGGCATATGAATCGTTTCCGACTGCGGTCAATTTAGCAAGACATTTTCCTGAGATGATAGAGCTACCTGATTTTAAATCACTGCCGATTACTTTTTCAATTTCATCTTCTTCACCTGTTAGAAGAGATTCGTTGACGGCTACTTTCCCATCGACTAAAGTGGCGTCGGCAGGAATTTACCTTCCTTCATCTAGTAAAATGATGTCATCAAGTACCAATTCATCAATAGGGACAGATTGGTATTTACCATCTCTGATAACTTGGTAGGACGATTTTGAAATGACATTCAGCTGGTCTAATACTTTTTTAGAGCGCAGTTGTTGAGTAATTCCGATGATAATGTTAATGATGATAACAGGTAAAAAAGTTAAACTTTTAAAAGAACCAGCAATAAGCAATAATAAGCTGATAATGGCAAAGATTAAATTGAAGTAGGTGAAAATATTTTGGCGAATGATAGAGCTTGTTGTTGCTGCATTTTCGTCGACCATTTTATTATTTTGACCATTTTTTAGACGTTCTTCGACCTCTTTGCTTGATAAGCCAGAAATCTTATTTGCTATCATTTTTTCATTCATTTTTGCTATCTCCTGAAATCTAATACTTAAAAATCTAATAATTCTTACTAGGTCAGGGTAATTCTACTTTACTTTTTTAGGGAAATCAAGGAAAAACGGTGTCTCAAATTGTAAGATTTTTGTGGCAAGTTTAGCTAGGTTTAGAGCTTTTGAGAGGAATTATGGTATGATGAAGGTAAGAAAATAAGCAAGTTGAGGTGTTCTATGGCAAAGGTTTATGTAGCAGATGATGAGAAGAATATTCGTGATTTGATTGCTTCATTTTTGCGTGATCAAGGCTTAGAAGTTGAAGTCTTTGAAACAGGTGACCAGTTGCTTTTACGTTTTTTGGAAGAAGCGGCAGATGTAGTTATCCTTGATATCATGATGCCTGGGACAAGTGGTATTGACATTGCGGCTATGTTGCGTAAACGCTCTGAAGTGCCGATTATTCTTTTAACTGCGCGTGATAGTGACGATGATTTTGTTAAGGGATTTTCAGCTGGGGTTGATGATTATTTTACCAAACCATTTTCACCCTTGAAATTAAGCTTGCGCGTCAAGGCTATTTTAGCGCGCCAACCAGTCGTAAAAGATGGTGCTAATGAGGAAGTAAAATCACTTGCTTATGAAGGTTTGGAGATTTCTGATAAAGAACGCTCAGCTAGTTATCAAGGAAAAACAATTAAGCTAACGAACACAGAATTTGAACTCTTGAAAGTATTGTTGTCGCACAGCGAGGAGGCTGTTTCACGTGATGACCTTTTGCATCTGGTTTGGGGCTATGAAAGTGATGTTGAAACACGTGTGACAGATGATACCATCAAACGCCTGCGAAAAAAAATGAGAGGGGTTGAGAGTCATGTCCTTATTGAAACGATTTGGGGCTATGGGTTCAAGCTCACGAAAAAAGATTAAGAAAGACAATCACTTGACGAAGAAAAAAAGGTGGCAATCGCGTTTTCGAACGACTTTGTTTTTGCAGCCATTGACGATTTTGATTACTTCCTTCGCCATTATTTTGCTAGTCTTTAATGGTTTGTTAAAGTTGTTTCTGGCTGAAGAAGCTTTTACAGCCATTCAAAATCAATACGATACTTTAGATGCACTTTATGTCGGTGAAGATTTACCAAAAATTTCAGACGGTAACATCTTTGAAACTACTTATGCCATCGTTGATGAAAAGTTTGACATCAAATATATTTCAGCATCAACTTATGATTTGTCTGAAAAGCAAATTTCTGAGAAAGTCGTTGATTACTTTTCAGATAATAAGTCGATTGATTGGTTTGATGATGAATTTGACAATAGTGTACAGCATTTTAAGAAGGTCAAGGTCTATGATTCGACTTACATGGTTAAGATGCAAGAATACCCTGGCACTTTTTCAGAAAGTTATATCAAGCAGGATAGTGATGACAGTAAGTCGCAAAACTATTATGTCTTTGTCTTTGCCAATGTCACTCCGATTGCGGACTTTGAAACCTATATCAATTACCTTCTGCTTTCGCTGATGGTGATTGTTGGTTTGATTGCTATCATAACCATATTCTTAACTTCACGGAAATTAGATAAGCATTTTGGAGCTTTAAAATCTTATATTTTACGCGTTGGTAATCGTGAGGGTGATTTGCAGCCAGAAAATTTTGCTTACCGTGAATTTAATGAGGTTGGTCAGACTGTCGAGAAGATGAATGACATGATTGATGCTAACCAGCGTAGTCAGCAACTCTTTTTCCAAAATTCTTCTCACGAGCTGCGCACTCCGCTCATGTCTATTCAAGGTTATGCAGAGGCTATTAAAGAAGGAGTGGCTGTGGATGACCAAGAAGCTGCTAGTGTGATTTTAGACGAAAGCAGGAAAATGGCAGAGCTGGTTGATGATATTTTGACTTTGTCAAAAATGGAATCTGCTCAGCAACCTTTGAAACTAGAAACCTTCAATATGGTTGATTTGCTTTACGATGTGAGTTGGCACTTAAAAGCCAAAGCAGATGCACGAGGTCTTGTCTTTGAACATCGATTTGTTTCTGACTATCTGGATATTGAAGCTGATGAAAAGCTTATCGAGCGAGCTATTGCTAATATCTTATCAAATGCGGTTCGCTACGCTAAAAAGACAGTTAGCATTTCTTGCCAATTGTTAGAAAATCAAATGCTTGAAATTCGCTTATCAAATGATGGAAAAACTATTTCTGACAAGGATAAACCTCATCTTTTTGAACGTTTTTATAAAGGTGAGGGAGGTCATTTTGGTATTGGACTTGCTATTACTAAGGAAATCATTGACCGCCATCACGGTGAGATTCAAGTGGCTTCAGATGACCAAGAAACATGTTTTATCATTAGACTTCCACTGCGACAATATTAAAGAAATACTCATTTAGATTAAGTTCTAGATGAGTGCTTTTTTTTCTTACACTTTTGTAAGTAGTAAAAAGTCCAAAATAAGTTAAACTAAATTGAGGCCAAAACTTGCCACACTTTTGCCACAGCTTTTCGAGACTTTATCCAAGCTTTCTTAAGTAATCTTCATTATAATATGGTTACAATATTGAAGCGAGGAAAAGATGAAAGGAATTAAGAAGTATTGGGCTATTCTTGTCTTGCTTGGTGTACTTGCTTTGGGACTTTTAGGAACTTATGCTTATCATCAATATGGTTATAAGTTAACTACAAGTGATGTCAAGCGCATTGCATACCAAAATGCAGGACTTACCAGTGAAGACATAAAGTCACAAGAATTTGTTAAAAAAAGATCAGGTCTAGCAGCAACTTATGTAATTAAACTTGAAACAACTACAAAATCGTATGCCTATACTATCAATGCTTCTTCAGGTTCTATCATCGAACGACACTACAAGAAAAAATAAGCCTTGGCTTGGTATTGATAGAGACTGAAATGAAAGAGGAACTCAATCCTATTATTGAATTGATGTGATATTACAATGAAAAAGAAGATTGTATACCTACTACTATTAATCGTTTTGCCACTAGCTGTGATTTGCTATCTTTTAGAATTATTTGGATTAAAACTCATCAGCTGGCAACGATAAGACTACGACAATTAAAGGAGGGGATGCTATGATAGAAACAGGATCGCAGAGAAAATACATTCAGATTTTAACGGGAATTGGATTTATTATTTCCATTGCTTTGTTTGTTTTCTTCAAACAACACCCAGCCTACTTCCAAGTTGGTGGGCTTTTCCAAAGTTATTTAGGAAGTTTAGGTCTCTTTGCACCGCTAATTTTTATGGCTTTGCAAGTTGTTCAGGTGATTTATCCGATTGTTCCTGGTGGGATGACCAGTGTGATTGGCTATATTGCTTTTGGTCCTATTTGGGGATTTGTTTATAATTTCACTGGTATCTTTATTGGGTCTCTTATCGCCTTTGCTTTAGCGAGACGTTACGGAGAAACATTTGTGAAGGCTTTTGTTTCCCAAGAGACTTACGATAAGTATATTGGCTATCTTGATAAGAATAACGGGAAATCTTATGCGATGATTCTGGGAGCTGCTTTTGCTCTACCTGGTTTCCCAGATGATTTTCTTTGCATGGTTTCTGGACTTTCAAAGATGTCATTTAAGAAATTTGTTACGATTTTTCTGTTTACAAAGCCTGTCACACTCTATCTCTATACTGTTATTGGTTATAAGGGTCTTAGCTATTTACTTGCCTTATTCCAATAAAAAACTCCAGCTTTAAAGCTGGAGTTTTTTGATGTTTTATTCGGCTGCTTTTTCCCATTTTTTAGCTAAACGACGTGAAATAGTCGAAATACTAAAGTTAATCACGAAGTAAATAGCTGCGATAAGAGCATAAAGGGTAAAGACTTGACTGGCTTCAAAATAACGCCCCATCAAGATTTGGCTTTTACCGAATAATTCTTGAATAGCGATAACAGAGTAAAGAAGTGAGGTATCTTTAATAACTGTTACAAATTGTGAAATGATAGCTGGCAACATTTTACGAAAAGCTTGTGGGAAGACAATGTAGATAAAAATCTGGAAGTTTGTCATTCCTTGAGCTAGACCAGCTTCTGTTTGCCCGTGGTCAACACCATTTAAACCACCACGAATGATTTCTGCAAGAGCAGCAGAGGTAAAGACGGTGAAGGCTGTGATACCAGCAGGTGTTGACTTCATTTGGAAAACAAGAAAAATAATGAAAATCCAAAGCAAGTTTGGTACGTTGCGGACAAATTCAATATAGATACTTGAAATCAAATGAAGCACAGGATTTTTCCCATTTCGCATGACGGCAAGCACTGTTCCGATAAACGTTGAGAGTATAATGGAAATAAATGAAATATAAATGGTTAGCCACAATCCTTGGAGGATGAAGCTAAGGTTGGTCGGTGTTAATACTGACATTTAATTCTCCTCCTAAAGTGAATATGATTTTTTGTTTGCTTCTTCTTTGTGGCGCGCCCAAGTTGCTAGTGGGAAGCACATGATGAAGTAAAGGAGTGCTGCACCAGCAAATGCAGGAATATAGTTGGTTGTTTCGTAAGCCCAAGCTTTGGCTGTGAACATGATATCTGCTCCTGAAATGATGGCAACAGTAGAAGTGTTTTTAATCAAGTTAACCACTTGGTTAGTCAGTGGTGGCAAGATAGTTCGCACAGCTTGTGGAAGGATAATCAAACTCATGGTTTGACTATAAGTGAATCCTTGTGATAGCGCGGCTTCTGTTTGCCCTTTTGGAACTGCTTCGATACCTGAACGAATAACTTCGGCGATGTAAGCCCCGTGATAAATACCCACACAAAGGACTGCTGTAAAGAATGTCGAAATCATGACAAGCCCATTAGTCATAATGGCAAGACCATAATAAACGAAAACAAATTGTACCAAAAGTGGGGTATTTTGAAAGACTTCCACATAGACACGAGCGATAGCTTTTAAGACTTTACTTTTTGATGATGACATAGCCCCGAAAATAACTCCGAGTACAAAGGCTAAAAGCAAAGCACAGAAAGACATCCCTAAAGTATATAGGAAGCCCTTAGCAAATTCACCAAAGTTGGCAAAGAAATCTGCCCAACGTGAGAGGGCAAATGGACTCGCGGCAGCGGTTGTTAATAAAAACATGTCAATTCTCCTCTCTTAATTATTTTCTGCTTTTGCAGGTTTTAAATCATATTTATCGTAAAGTTTTTGCAGGCTACCATCAGCTTTCCAATCGGTTAACAAACCGTTGATGTAATCAATGACTCCTTGATTAGATTTTTTAGCTGCAATACCGTATTCTTGGGTATTGAATCCTTCATCAATGATAGCTGTTTTTTTGCTGACATAACCAGTCAAGATTGATTTATCAACTGAGAAAGCGCTGATACGGTTGGCATAAAGTGAAATTGCAAGTTCTGGGTATGACCCAAGCTGCACAAAGTTAAATGTCAAGTTATGTGCTTTACCATATTCTTCAATAGCTGCCTTAGTTGTTGAACCTTGAGCCACGCCAATGGTTTTACCATCTAGGTCTGAAATAGTTTTGAAGTTTTTGGCTTTATTAACTAAGAAACCAACCTCATCATAATAGTAAGGATTTGAAATAGCAAATGAAGCTTTACGTTCGTCGGTGATTGTATAAGTGGCAATCAGGATATCAATTTGTCCATTATCGAGAAGTGCCTCACGTGTTTGAGCAGTAACGGCTGTGTAGGCAACTTTCACACCGAGTTTCTTGGCGATTTTTTTAGCTAAATCAACTTCCATTCCTTCATATTTACCACTATCAGCTGAATAATAGCCAAAGTTTGGAACGTCTTGCTTGACACCAACTTTAAGAACGCCAGCATCTTGGATTTTTTTAATCTGCTCAGATGATGTATCAGCAAAAGTTTTTGAAGCAGTGAAAAAGCTCATAAAGAGCAATGGGAGAATAGCTAGAACGGCTAAACAAATTTTTTTCTTCATAAAAGACTCCTTATTTTTAAGAGACATTATCACTAGTGTGGTTAATGACTTTACTCAAGAATTGTTTAGCGCGTGGCTCTGTAGGATTATCAAAGAAACCTTGAACATCTGTTGTATCAACGAGGATTTGTCCTTCAGCCATGAAAATAATACGATCAGCAACCTCACGAGCAAAGCCCATTTCGTGAGTAACAACTACCATGTTCATGCCTTCTTTGGCGAGATTTTGCATGACAGCAAGTACATCACCGATAGTTTCTGGGTCAAGAGCTGATGTTGGTTCGTCAAAAAGTAGAAGTTCAGGTTGCATCGCTAGACCACGAGCGATTGCTACACGTTGTTTTTGACCGCCAGACAGCATACCTGGGTAAGAATCTTTGCGGTCCCACATATTAACGTAAGTTAAGAATTTTTCCGCAATTTGTTCTGCCTCTTCTTTTGATTTTCCAAGGACTTTAATAGGTGCTAAAGTTACATTTTCTAACACGGTTTTATGTGGATAGAGGTTAAAATGTTGGAAAACCATGCCGACTTCTTTACGAAGTTGAACCAAATCTTTGGCAGAAGCGTTAGCCAATTCGTGTCCATTAACCTTTAAGCTACCTGTTTCGATTGATTCGAGTGCATTCATTGTTCGGATAAGAGTTGATTTACCAGAACCTGATGGGCCAAGAAGAACAACAACCTGTCCTTTCTCGATTTCTAGGTTAATATTTCTGAGAGCGTGATAGTTGCCATAGTATTTTTCAACGTTTTTAAATTCAATAAGTGCCACACTTGTCTCCTTTTCAAAGATAATAATTTCTTGTCAGGTTTTCTAACATCTAACAAGATGGGTTAGTTTATCTTACCACATTGCTTTGTTAACTGTCAAATATTTCAGAAAATTTAAATAAGAGACAACGGAAAATAGATTGAATTTTAAGGTCAATTGTTATGTTCTGGTTTCAAAAGTATCCAAGGTTTCCAATTAATCTTGAATTTTGATATAATTAAGGATAGAGGTCATTTTTGTAAATAAAATGACATAGAAATTGTTGTTTGAGAATTTTTTATTCTACTGACATAGAATTGAAGAGGTGATATATGAAAAAAATTCTTATTGTTGATGATGAAAAACCAATTTCAGATATTATTAAATTTAATTTAACTAAAGAAGGTTATGAAACTGTTACGGCTTTTGATGGTCGTGAAGCTATTGCTAAATTTGAAGAAGAAAATCCTGATTTGATTATCTTGGATTTGATGTTGCCAGAATTGGATGGACTTGAAGTTGCAAAAGAAGTTCGTAAAACAAGTCATATTCCGATTATTATGCTTTCTGCTAAAGATAGCGAATTCGATAAAGTTATCGGTCTTGAAATCGGTGCAGATGACTATGTTACAAAACCTTTCTCAAATCGTGAATTGTTAGCACGTGTCAAAGCACACCTTCGTCGTACTGAGAACATCGAATCAGCCGTCGCTGAGGAAAATGCTTCTTCATCAAATTCTGAAATTACCATCGGCGATTTGAAGATTTTGCCTGATGCCTTTGTTGCTCAAAAACGTGGTGAAGACATCGAATTAACACACCGTGAATTTGAATTACTTCATCACTTAGCTACTCACATGGGACAAGTGATGACGCGTGAATACCTTCTGGAAACTGTTTGGGGTTATGATTACTTTGGTGATGTCCGCACAGTTGACGTTACCATTCGTCGTTTGCGTGAAAAAATCGAAGACACTCCGAGTCGTCCAGAATACATTTTGACACGTCGCGGTGTTGGATACTACATGAAGTCTTATGAATGATACAATGGTACAGAATCAATATCTGTTTGAACAAGCCATTCTCTTCTTGCTAGCTTTTGTAGCCATTTATTTTATTCATTTGGCTATCAGAGACTATAGAACGTCTGTTAATATTCGTCGATTAAGTGGTAAGGTTCGTGAACTGATTACAGGAAAATACACAGAAGATATTATCATTGAAAAAGACAGAGATTTAGCAGAGTTAGCTGGTCAGTTAAATGATTTGTCAACTGTCTTTCGTTTAGCTCAAGAAAATCTAGCCCAAGAAAAGAATCGTTTGGCAAGTATTTTGTCTTACATGACTGATGGGGTGCTAGCGACTGACCGTTCTGGAAATATCACCATGATTAACCAGACCGCTCAAAAGCAACTAAATCTTGAGCGTGAAGAAGCTCTTGGGATGAATATCGTTGACATTCTTGGTGATGATAGCGATTATTCTTACCATGATTTGGTGTCTAAGACGCCAGAAATTGTGCTTAATCGTCGTGATGAGACGGGAGAATTTATCACTTTGCGTATTCGATTTGCCTTGAATCGTAGAGATAGTGGATTTATTTCTGGTCTGATTGCCGTCTTGCACGATACAACGGAACAAGAAAAAGAAGACCGCGAACGTCGCTTGTTCGTTTCTAACGTTAGTCATGAGTTGCGTACGCCACTGACTTCGGTTAAATCTTATCTTGAAGCACTGGATGAAGGGGCTTTGAAAGAAGATATTGCACCAAGTTTCATCAAAGTTTCTTTGGATGAAACCAATCGTATGATTCGCATGATTTCTGATTTGCTTAATCTGTCTCGAATCGACAATCAAACGGTGCAATTAGAAGTTGAAATGACTAACTTCACAGCCTTTATGACGTCTATTTTGAATCGTTTTGACCAGATTAAAAGTCAACACACGGTTGCTGGCAAGCAATACGAAATTGTCAGAGACTATCCAATCAAGTCAATCTGGGTTGAAATTGACCCAGATAAGATGACACAAGTCTTGGATAATATCCTAAACAATGCCATTAAGTACTCACCAGACGGTGGTAAAATCACTGTTAGCATGAAGACAACTGAAACTCAGTTGATTATTTCGATTTCTGATGAAGGACTTGGTATTCCGAAGAAAGACTTGCCGTTAATCTTTGACCGTTTCTACCGTGTTGATAAGGCTAGAAGTCGTGCCCAAGGTGGTTCAGGGCTTGGACTTGCCATTGCTAAAGAAATTGTCAAACAACATAAAGGATTTATTTGGGCTCAAAGTACCTATGGTAAGGGCTCAACATTTACAATTGTTCTTCCGTATGAGAAGGATTCTGATATTTATGATGAATGGGAGGATAACGAGGACTAGATGTCTGAGAATGCTTTTAAATACAGTGTCTTAGCCTCCGGTTCAACTGGAAATTCATTTTATGTGGAAACGCCACAGAAACGTCTTTTGATAGATGCAGGTTTGACTGGTAAGAAAATTACCAGTCTTCTTGCTGAAATTGACCGAAAACCAGAAGATTTGGATGCTATTTTGATTACGCACGAACACTCTGACCATATTAAAGGAGTTGGAGTGCTGGCTCGCAGATACAATCTTGATGTATATGCCAATGCCAAAACTTGGCAAATGATTGATGAGCGCAACATGATTGGAAAACTTGACGTTGGGCAAAAACATGTCTTTGAACGTGGTAAAACATTGACTTTTGGTGATATTGATATTGAAAGTTTTGGAGTCAGTCACGATGCTGTCGATCCGCAATTTTACCGTTTGATGAAAGATAATAAGTCATTTGTCGTTCTGACAGATACGGGTTACGTTAGTGACCGAATGGCGGGTGTGATTGAAAATGCTGATGGTTATCTGATTGAGTCAAACCATGATGTTGAGATTTTGCGTGCAGGTTCTTATCCATGGAGCTTGAAACAACGTATTCTATCTGATCGTGGTCACTTGTCAAATGAAGATGGTGCTGATACCATGATTCGTACTATCGGCAATCGCACAAAGAAAATTTACCTTGGTCACTTGAGTAAAGAAAATAATATCAAAGAATTGGCTCATATGACTATGGAAAATAACTTGATGAAAGCCGATTTTGCTGTTGGTCATGACATGACCGTTTTTGATACATCACCTGATGAAGCAATGCCTTTAGCAGGTCTATAAGAACAAAAGCCTAGTGCTAAAGCGCTAGGCTTTTATAGTTACCATAAAAACGTGCCTATAATAGAAAGAATTACAGGGATTTTAGCGAGAATTCCCATTTTTTCTAACTTTCTGGTATAATAAAATGGTCTATAAAAGGAAAATTAATGTTTTAAATAAACTAGTCTGGAAAAGGCTTAATTGATTGAAAATAGACCAATTTTTGAAGGGAGATTTATTTATGCAAGCTTTAGATACAAAACTTCAGCGAGACTTTGGTATCGCATTTGAAGATAAAACATTACTTGAAACTGCATTTACTCACACATCTTACGCTAATGAACATCGCCTCCTAAACATTTCACACAATGAACGCTTGGAATTTTTAGGAGACGCGGTTCTTCAACTTTTGATTTCTCAGTATTTGTTCAAAAAATATCCGAAGAAACCAGAAGGTGATTTATCTAAGATGCGTTCTGTTATTGTTCGTGAAGAATCATTAGCAGGCTTTTCACGCTACTGTGGTTTTGATGAATTCATCAAACTTGGTAATGGTGAAGAAAAATCTGGTGGACGTAACCGCGACACTATCTTAGGTGACTTATTTGAAGCCTTTCTTGGTGCGCTTTTGATGGACCAAGGGGTTGAGGCGGTTAATAAATTTTTGAATCAAGTCATGATTCCGCAAGTTGAAAAAGGTAACTTTGAACGTGTCAAAGATTACAAAACAACTTTGCAAGAATTATTGCAAGGCCACGGTGATGTCACTATTGACTATCGTGTGTCAAATGAATCTGGTCCTGCACATGCCAAAGTCTTTGAAGTGACTGTGTATGTCAATGACGAAGCTAAAAGTAAAGGAATCGGAAAATCTAAGAAATTAGCTGAGCAAGATGCTGCTAAAAATGCGCTTGCCACTCTTCAATAAGACGTTTGAAAGGAATTCGTAAAGGCAAATGTCCAACCTGCCCTAGGTCATATGATACGTGTTTGACGTAGCCTAGAAGACGATAAGAAGGTCTGTAAAGCTCTTCTTAGTTGTTAGCTCGGGAAGGTCTTTGCCTTTTCATCTCTCATTTTATGTATTTAAAAGAAATTGAAATGCAGGGCTTTAAGTCCTTTGCAGACAAGACGACAATTGAATTTGATAAGGGAGTTACAGCCGTTGTAGGTCCAAATGGTTCTGGTAAATCTAACATTACCGAAAGTTTACGTTGGGCACTTGGGGAATCTTCTGCTAAAAATTTACGTGGTGGTAAGATGCCAGATGTGATTTTTGCTGGAGCTGAAAACCGCAAACCATTGAACTACGCTCAAGTTGTTGTTAGCTTAGATAATTCAGATGGCTTTATCAAAGATGCAAAAGAGACGATTCGTGTAGAACGCCATATTTACCGAAATGGCGATAGTGAGTACTTGATTGATGGTCGCAAGGTGCGTTTGCGTGATATTCATGATTTGTTTATGGATACAGGTCTTGGGCGCGATTCTTTCTCAGTGATTTCGCAAGGTCGCGTTGAAGAGATTTTCAACAGTAAACCAGAAGAACGTCGTGCGATTTTTGAAGAAGCTGCAGGTGTTTTAAAATACAAGACACGTAAAAAAGAAACACAAACTAAGCTCAATCAAACCCAGGATAACTTGGACCGCCTTGATGACATTATCTACGAACTGGAAGCTCAAGTGAAACCTTTGGGGCGCCAAGCGAAAGTCGCTAAAGAGTTTATTGGCTTGGAAGATGAGCGCAAGCAACTTCATTTAAATGTCTTGGTAGAAGATATTCAAACTGATAAAGTACGTTTGGATAGCTTAAAAGAAGATTTGGATAGCATCAAGTCAGACTTGTCAGCTTACTATGAACAACGTCAGCAATTTGAAAAACAAAATCAAGCCTTAAAAACCAAACGTCACCAATTGTCTGAAGAAATGGCGACAAAACAGGCTGGCTTGGTAGATATTACAAAAGCTATTTCTGACCTTGAACGCCAAATGGACTTGATTGCTTTAGAATCAAGCCAAAAAGAAGAGAAAAAACAAGCGGCTACTAGCCAATTGGCTGAGCTTAAGGCTAGTCAGGAGAGCTTGCGAGAAGAATTAGCACAAAAAGAAAATCAGCTCGCAAAATTAGATGGTGAATTGACTGCAACTACAGCCAAAATTCAGAAATTGCAAGCTGAATTAGACCGTTTTTCGACTGACCCAGATCAAGTCATTGAAAAATTGCGTGAAGAATTTGTTAGCTTAATGCAAGAAGAAGCAGATTTGTCTAACAAGCTAACCATGACACAGGCTGATATTGATAATCAAAAACAATTATCAGAATCAAAATCTGAAGAATTAGCACAGACACAGGCTAACTTGGAAGCGTTAAAAGCGGAAGCTAAAGATGCTCTTGAAAGCTTTGAAGCCGCACGTAAACAAGTTAAAGAGCTTCTAGATGCTTATCAGGAGTTGTTTGCTAAGACAAGTCAACTTGAAAAAGATTATCAAGCTGAGCAGACAAAAATGTTTGACCAATTAGATGTCATTAAATCTAAGCAAGCTCGTAAGTCTAGTCTTGAATCTATTCTTAGAAACCACAGTAATTTCTACGCAGGTGTCAAATCTGTCTTGCAAGCTTCTAGCCAACTTGGTGGTATCATTGGTGCTGTGAGTGAGCATTTAAGTTTTGACCGTAAATATCAAATGGCCCTTGAAATCGCTCTTGGTGGCTCAAGCCAACATGTGATTGTTGAAGATGAGGCAGCTGCTAAACGCTCAATTGCTTTCTTGAAGAAAAATCGTCAAGGACGTGCCACTTTCTTGCCACTGACGACTATCAAAGCTCGCCATTTATCACAACAAAATCAAGCTATTTTATCTTCTAGCCAAGGTTTCCTTGGTGTGGCAAGTGACTTGGTGTCATTTGAGAAACGCTTGGACAATATTTTCCAAAATCTTCTTGGAGTGACAGCTGTTTTTGATACGGTCGATAATGCAAATAAAGCTGCGCGTGCGCTACATTATCAAGTGCGTTTGGTCGCTTTGGATGGTACTGAGATTCGTCCTGGTGGGTCATTTTCAGGTGGTGCAAACCGTCAAAATAACACCACATTTATCAAACCAGAATTAGATAATCTTGTGGCTGAATTAAATGAGCTTCAAGAAAAACAAGTCACACAAGAAAAATTGGTTCAAAATCTTCATGAAACCTTACTAGCTAGCAAAGAAGAATTAGCTAGCTTGAAAGCTCAAGGTGAAGAAGCTCGCTTTGCGGAACAAAAAGCTGAATTGGAATACCAACAATTGGCGGAACGCTTGAACGATGTTAAGCAACTCTGCAAACAACTTCAAGAAAGTGAGACCGATAACAGTTCAAATGATTTGGAATCTCAAAAAGCTCACTTTGAAGCTGAGTTAACAAAACTTGCTGAACATAAGCAAGAGTTGACAAGTGAGATTGACCAAATCAAAGAAAATAAAAATGCCATTACGCAAAAAGTTGAACAACTTCGTCAAGACTTGTCACAAGCAAAACTTCAAGAGCGTGAACTTCTCAGCGAACGCAAATTTGAATCTGCCAACAAGACACGTCTTGATATCAGCTTAGCTGAAAATAAAGCAGAAATGACAAAATGTGAAGACTTACTTGCCTTTCATGCGAGTGATCAAGAAATTGAAAACTTGCCACTTCTGAAAAAACAACATGACGAAGCTGTGACAAGAAAAGCAAGCGAAGAAGAACGCTTGGTTAGCCTACGTTTTGAACTTGAAGATTGCGAAGCTAATCTTGAAGAACTTGAAGAACAAGTTGCTAAAGAAAATCAAAAAAATGAAGAATTAATCCGCAAACAAGCCCAAGTTGAAGCCCAAGTTGCTCAAGTCTCTGAACGTTTGCGTGGCTTCACACATGATTTGACAGAAGATTATCACATGACCTTGGCTGAAGCCAAAGAAGCTAGTCAGGTTGTGGAAGATATGGCTATTGCTCGTGAACGTCTGCAGGATTTACGCCGCCGTATCAAGGCATTAGGACCAATTAATATGGATGCTATTGCTCAATACGATGAAGTCAATAATCGTTTGACTTTCTTAAACGGTCAAAAAGAAGATTTGGTTCATTCTAAGAATCTTCTACTTGATACCATTAACGAGATGGATGATGAAGTGAAATCACGCTTCCAAGTGACATTTAACGCTATTCGAGAATCCTTCAAGCAAACCTTCACGCAAATGTTTGGTGGTGGTTCTGCCGATTTGTCATTGACAGAAGGTGACTTGCTGATAGCAGGGATTGAGATTTCTGTGCAGCCACCAGGTAAGAAAATTCAATCGTTGAATTTGATGTCAGGTGGCGAAAAAGCTCTATCAGCTTTAGCTTTGCTATTTGCTATCATTCGCGTCAAAACCATCCCATTTGTTATTCTTGATGAGGTGGAAGCAGCGCTTGATGAGGCAAATGTCAAACGCTTTGGTGACTACCTCAACCGCTTTGATAAATCAAGTCAGTTCATCGTTGTCACTCACCGTAAGGGAACAATGGCAGCCGCTGACAGCATTTACGGGGTAACTATGCAAGAATCAGGAATTTCACGCATCGTATCAGTTAAGCTGAAAGATGCTGAAAATCTTGTGGAATAATCATTAAAAGCCTAGCAATAGCTGGGCTTTTTGTTTGTTATTTTTCAGTTGTCACATCACTTTGAGTATTTTCTTGTGTGTCAAAAGCTTGCTCATCGGTTGTAGTTTCGTCATTTTGCAAGTTTTGATTAGTGTTTTCTTCTAGTGTTTCTGCTGACTCAAATTTGGTTTGAGAGTCTTTGCTGTAGTTATTAGAAACTTTGTAAAAGATGCTGTTTACGAATTGTTGCGTTGATTCGTAGTCGAAACGGCTGAGTTGTGTGGTAAAAAGACGATCACGCCCATAGTCTGATGGGTCAGAGTCAGTGATACTAAAATGCCAATAAGGAATTTGATTACCAGCAGCATAGTAGTACAAGATGAAACCACCGTCTCTTTGAGAAGAGACTTGAGAAATAGCTTCGCCTTTATCATCGTAAGCGAGATCTGACAAAGTTAATCTACCATTTTCTGAGACAATGCCCTCTGGAGAAAATTCAAAAGTAAAGCCGTTAGCATCCTGCCAAGTTCTAGCAAGACTTGAAAAATCACCCTGAGCTAGTGCAGCAAAATCAAAGTGACTAGCTTCTTTGCTAACTTGTCTAGAGTCAACGATATTTTTCCCGTCTTTGACTAAATTGTTCGTAATCTTTTTTTCGTTTGGCAGTTGAAATAAATCATGGCGCTTGTCGACTTCTTTTTTCTTAGCAGAATCTGAAGTGCTCTTGCCCTTAGTGCTGCGGTGAAGGTGAGTAGTTGTAGCACTTGTTTGCTTGTGTTGCGAATGCTGATTGAAAGCTAAAACTCCTCCACACAATCAGTACCAATAAGCCAGAAATCTAGAAAGCGCGATTTGTTTTTTTCATCATCGTTTCCCCCTTTAAATATTCTTCTAAATAATCTGTTCGAAAAAAATTTTTAAAACCTAGCTTTTTTTCAAAAAAATTTAAAAAATATAAAATTAATTTCAAGTTTTTATTGTTTTAAATAAGCTTTTTAGCTTATTTATGAGCTATGCTCTTAAAAAAGGATACTTTTTCGCTGTGGTAATAGTGGCTGAAACGGCAATGAAATAAGTCACTGGGAAGTTTTGAGGCCTTAGGCTCAAAACTTAGGCATGGAATTTTGAAGAAATTCGCTGCCGACCATACTGCCTAAGAAAGTATCAAAAAGATTTTATTTCTACTAAAAAAACTAAAAATTTACTAAGAGTACTTGCTGAAAAAGAATAGATTATTAGCAGGAAAAAGTTGGCGTTTTTTGCTAGAATAGAATTATGTAATATTGAGGGAGAGAAAAATGGTAAAACTTGTAGCAACAGATATGGATGGTACTTTCTTGACTAGTAAAGGTTATTACGATAATCAACGCCTCCATAATGTCCTCGAAAAATTTGAAAAGAACAATATGTTATTTGTGGCAGCTAGTGGGCGTTCAATGCTTGCTTTGGAAAAAATGTTTGCGCCACATGCTGATAAAATGGCTTTTATTGCTGAAAATGGAACACTTGTTAAAGTTGGTGAAAAGACAGTCTTTGAATCTGGATTAACGAAACCAGAATTTTTAGAGATTACTGATACCTTAATTGAAAGTCCTTATATGACAGGTTATGATTTTTTACTATCTGGTGAAAAAGGAGCTTATTTGCATCCTAAAGCCAGTGATGAATACCTTGAATTTATCAGTCATTACTATGAAAATGTGCAACGTGTTGACAATCTAGCAAATGTTACTGACAATATCTTGAAAGTGACAGCTAACTTTGCAGAAGATACGGTTCGAAACGGTGAAGCTTGGTTCAACCAGCGCATTGATTTTGTTAAAGCAGTAACAACAGGTTTTAAATCAATCGACATCATTCTTTCTGATGTCAACAAAAGAACAGGTCTTGAGGCACTTTGTGAGTCTTATGGTTTATCAGCAGCTGAAGTTGTCGCATTTGGAGATAACCTCAATGACTATGAAATGCTTGAATTTGCTGGAAGAGCAGTCGCAACCCAAAATGCTCGTCAAGAAATCAAAGAGATTTCTAGTGAAATTATTGGACATTGTGACGAAGAGTCTGTGATGACTTATATGGAAGGATTAGTTGATTAATGGCAGATATTAAATTGCTTGCCTTGGACCTAGATGGCACACTCTTTAACAGCCAAAAAGATGTCACACGAGAAAATAAATTGGCTCTCAGAGCCGTGCGTGATATGGGTGTCAAAGTGGTTATCACGACAGGACGACCACTAAAAGCTATCAGTGGTTTGCTTGAAGAATTAGACTTAATTTCTGACGAGGACTATCTGATTACTTTTAATGGTGGCTTGGTTCAAAAGACAAATGGGGAGATTTTGAATAAAAGTGAGTTGACTCGCTCACAGTTAAAACTCTTGTACAATCATCTAGAGCCCTTAGCTCTACCATTTGATGTGATTAGTGATGGAATTGTTTATAGTTTAGCCTGTCGTGGCAATGAATCACACTACCCGAAAGCAAATCCAACTCTTGAATTTGTAACGGTTGATAGCTTTGCTGACATTCCTGAAAATGTGATTTACAACAAGGTGGTTAGTGTCACAAAACCAGAATTTTTAGACCAACAACTCTTAAAATTGCCAAAAGAACTACATCAACATTTTGAAATTTTTAAATCACGTGATATCATAGTAGAAATGATGCCTAAAGGGGTTCATAAAGCTGCTGGTTTGAATCAACTAGTTAAACACCTAGGCTTATCATCAGAAAATGTCATGGCTATGGGTGATGAAGAAAACGACCTTTCCATGTTAAAATGGGCTGGGTTAGGTGTTGCTATGGCAAATGGTGTTGCAATCGCAAAAGAAATAGCAGATGCTGTGACAAGTCGCACCAACGATGAGTCGGGTGTTGCAGAAGCTGTAAAAAAATACATTTTAGAAGCTAAGTAGAAAGGATAAGGGGATAGTATGTTCTCTTGGTAGCTTAATATGGGATTATTTGATCGTTTATTTGGAAAGAAAAAGGATACAAAAGAGCAGATTGAAGAACAAGAAATTGCTCAAGTACTTGAAGAAACTTCTGCTGATGAGAGTAAAGAAGTAGTAGAAACAGCTGCCGTTGAACCTCAAGCAGATGAAGTAGTCGAAAGTGAAGCAACTCAAGATGCTGAAGCAGTCAGTCAGTCTGAAGAAGCTAGCCAGCTTGATGAAACTAAGGAAGTAGCTGAAGCTGATTTTTCAGGAGTTATGGCAGATTATTATGCTAAAAAAAAAGCGGCCAAAGAAGCTTTAGACCGTGGCGAAACAGTTGAATTTGAAGCTGTTGAAACAAAACAAGAAGACGTAAAAGAAGAACCAGCAGAGCCAGTTAGTGCACCTGTTGAGACTGAAGAAGAAAAATACAATCGCAGTCTTAAAAAGACACGTACAGGCTTTAGCGCACGCTTGAATGCCTTTCTAGCAAACTTCCGTCGTGTGGATGAAGACTTCTTTGAAGAATTAGAAGAAATGCTTATCTTGTCCGATGTCGGTGTTAATGTGGCAACACAATTGACAGAAGACTTGCGTTATGAAGCTAAGCTTGAAAACGCTAAGAAAGCTGATGGTTTGAAACGTGTCATCATTGAAAAATTGGTTGAAATCTATGAAAAAGACGGGGTCTTTAACGAACAAATCAATTTCCAAGATGGCTTGACTGTTATGCTATTTGTCGGAGTTAACGGTGTTGGTAAAACAACGTCAATCGGTAAACTTGCTTACAAATACAAAAATGAAGGCAAGAAAGTAATGCTTGTTGCAGCTGATACTTTCCGTGCTGGTGCCGTTGCTCAGCTTGCGGAATGGGGACGACGTGTTGATGTCCCAGTTGTGACTGGACCAGAAAAAGCTGACCCAGCTTCAGTGGTCTTTGATGGTATGGAAAGAGCTGTCGCTGAAAATGTTGATGTTCTGTTGATCGATACAGCAGGCCGTTTGCAAAATAAAGATAATTTGATGGCAGAGCTTGAAAAAATTGGTCGAATCATTAAGCGTGTGGTGCCAGATGCTCCGCACGAGACCCTTCTTGCCCTTGATGCCTCAACAGGTCAAAATGCTCTTAGTCAAGCAAAAGAATTCTCAAAAATCACACCATTAACAGGACTCATCTTGACTAAAATTGATGGAACTGCCAAAGGTGGTGTTGTTCTAGCTATCCGCCAAGAACTTGATATCCCAGTTAAATTCATTGGATTTGGTGAAAAGATTGATGATATCGGTGAATTCGACTCCGAAGACTTTATCCGCGGTCTCCTAGAAGGGATTATTTAAGGAAATGCTTGATTTCGTAAAAGCACATTTATCGACAATTCTTTTGACCTCATCGACGTTTGTCTTAACCTTGATTTATCTTGCAGAAGTTAAGTGGCAAATCATGATGGTTTGGGGACTCTTTACCTTGTTTAACATAGTTAGACTAGCTTTTGCTTACAAGAAAAATAACTAAAAAATACCCACCAGTTTATTAGTCTGGTGGGCGTTTTATTATCTAAAAGACGCGATAAACGTAAGGATTATCAGGCGCATCTGTTTCTTTAATCTTAGAAATGTTTAGAACTGGTAAGTTTTGTTCCAAAGTCTTATCATATTCAAGACTAATAGTACCAGTTGCCGTAATCCATGTGTTGTTAGGATAGCTAGTAGCATTGCCAGTTGTTAAAAGTCCGTAGACACCTGAATCGGCAATACAGTGAATGATACCAAAACGGAAAAGGAATTGATAACCATCGTGACCTGGTTCATTATAGACAAAGCCAGTATAAGTGATATTACGTCCAGAAAATTCATCAGGATAAAGGTAGATGAGCTCCATGATTTCCATGTAATTATCGGTTGTAATGGTCAAATCACCAGAACCTTTGTATTTTTTCATTTCTTTTCGCATTTCTTTATCGTAAGCTGTAGAAGTGAAATAAAGGCTGGTATCTGGTTTTAGGTATTGGACACGTGTGCCATCTTCGCTGACTGTTCCAGTTGACCCTGCTGCAAGTGGGAAGTGGTACCCCTTGGCAGAAACCGTTGTAGAATCCAAGGTTACTGTTGGGACTAAAAGTCCGATAAGTACTGGAGTGACCAGAATCATTGGACTGGTGATTTTCGCCAATTTTCCATGTAAATGGCTGTGCATTTTCAAATCTTTAACCCAGATAATTAATTGTACGATAGCTAGAACAAATGACAGCACCATGGAAATATATGCTAGGTAAGCGTAGTGGTTATTGATGTACTGATTTAATTTTCCAGAAATCTGTAAGTACATGGTTAATTCAAAATAACCAGCAAGAATTAAAAATCGAATCATCCAATCACCCCCACAAGTAGACAGTAAAGGATAATCATCCCAGCAGAAACGCTAATAAATTGGACAATAAAACGTTTCTTAAATGAATTGAGCATCATCATGAGGTTTTTGATATCCACCATTGGACCAATCAAAAGAAAGGCAAGGACTGGTGCAGTCCCGAAGCTTGAGAGAAGTGAAGCACCGATAAAGGCGTCTGCTTCACTACAAAGTGACAAGATGAAGGCTAACAGCATCATCACAAGTATAGCTGTTAAGGCATTTCCACCGATTTTAGTTAGGATATGAGTTGGCAAATAAATCTGCATAGCCGAAGCTACCAATGACCCAAAGACCAGATAACGCCCAGTGTCGAATAATTCATCGATAGCATGTGCTAAAACGAGAAAAATCTTGCGATACCAAGGTTCACCAGAGTAATTGTGAAAATGACAAGGCACCATATCCTCTTTTAAGATATTGTCATCGACCACAAAACCAAGCATAATTCCAAGTGTGATAGCAACAACAACAGCACCAAGAAGTCGCAGCCACAAGAAGCGCCAGCTATTTCCAAAGGCTGAGTATGTTGCAAAAAGCACGATAGGGTTGATAATCGGTGCTGTGGCTAGAAAGGGAACAGCAGTGTAGCTAGGAACTTTTTTCTCTAGAAAGCGCGTGATGATAGGAATAATCCCACATTCACAAGAAGGAAAAATAAACCCAACGAAGGTTCCAAAGAGAATTCGTAGGAATTTATTCTTAGGAAGGTAACGTCGCACCAAATCAGGTGTCACGTAAACCTCGATGAAACCAGATAAAATCGTTCCAAGTAAAACAAAAGGCAAGGCCTCAATGATAATCGAGATAAAAATCGCAAACCATTGTAAGACACTTGCTGGTAAGTGAGTAAAAATGTCCATAAAACTTAATGAGTCGCTTTCTTATCGTTTTTATCCTTACTTTCCTTTTCTTTTTCAGGGTCACTAGAGACTTTTGGAAAACTTGCAAAGTTTGCAAACATTGATTCTAAATCGTCCTGACGTTTGTGAGTGATTGCCATAAGATGGACACCTCTTTTCTAAATATAGTCACCAGTTATTATACTATCATTTGAAAAAATCAGCAAAAACTAAGCGGATATTTATAAGATAGAATTTGATAAAATTCGGTAAAAGTTAAGTTAAAAATCATCAAAAGAATCAATAAAAGTCCAATCTTTAAGAGTTTTTTTGATATAATAGAAAGGCTATGAAAAATGATAATATACATAAAATTGCTCAAGAATTAACAATTAAAGAGAACCAAATTGCCAAAGTTCTCGAGTTGACAAGCGAAGGAAATACTATTCCTTTCATCGCTCGTTATCGTAAAGAAATGACTGGTAATTTGGATGAAGTTCAAATTAAAACTATCATTGATTTGGATAAAAGCATGACAGCTTTAGCTGAACGCAAAGCAACGGTATTAAGTAAAATTGAAGAACAAGGAAAATTAACAGCTGAGCTCAAAAAAGCAATTGAGGCAGCTGAAAAATTGGCTGACGTTGAAGAACTTTACCTTCCTTACAAAGAAAAACGTCGTACCAAAGCAACCATTGCCAGAGAAGCAGGGCTATTTCCCCTAGCACGCCTGATTTTACAAAATAAAGCTTCGCTTGAAGAAGAAGCCCAAGCTTTTGTTTGTGATGGTTTTGAAACAGTTGATAAAGCTATCGCAGGGGCATGTGAAATCTTGATTGAATCCTTTTCAGAAGACAATCACCTTCGCTCATGGGTTTACAATGAAATCTGGTCTTATAGCTCAATAATTTCAAGTGTCAAAGATGAAACTGCTGATGATAAAAAAACGTTCCAAATCTATTATGATTTCTCAGAAAAAGTTTCTAAAATGCAAGGCTACCGAATCTTAGCTCTTAATCGTGGTGAAAAATTAGGCATTTTAAAAGTTGGTTTTGACCATAATACTGATAAAATGATTCGCTTCATGGCTTCACGTTTTAAAAACAGAAATTCTTATATCGACGATGTTATCTCAAAAACTATCAAGAAAAAAATCGTTCCTGCTATGGAACGCCGTATTCACAGTGAATTGACAGAAAGTGCTGAAGATGGGGCTATCGAGCTCTTTTCAGAAAATCTTCGCAACTTGCTTTTAGTATCACCGTTAAAAGGTAAGATGGTTCTTGGTTTTGACCCTGCCTTTCGTACAGGAGCCAAGCTAGCCGTGGTTGACCAAACGGGTAAACTCATGACAACACAAGTGATTTACCCAGTTGCACCTGCTAGCCAAGCCAAAATCGAACAGTCTAAAAAAGATTTAGCTGAGCTCATTTCAAACTATGGCATTGAAATTATCGCTATCGGAAATGGAACAGCTAGCCGTGAAAGTGAAGCATTTGTAGCGCAAGTCTTGAAGGATTTTCCAGAGGTTTCTTACGTTATTGTTAATGAAAGCGGAGCTTCTGTCTACTCTGCTTCTGAGCTTGCTCGCCATGAGTTCCCAGACTTGACGGTTGAAAAACGCTCTGCCATCTCTATTGCTCGCCGTCTTCAAGACCCTTTGGCCGAATTGGTTAAAATTGACCCAAAATCCATTGGTGTCGGTCAATACCAGCATGATGTTAGCCAGAAAAAATTGGCTGAAAACCTTGATTTCGTTGTTGATACCGTGGTTAACCAAGTCGGGGTGAATATTAACACAGCAAGTCCAGCACTCTTGTCACACGTATCAGGATTAAATAAAATCATTTCAGAAAATATCGTTAAATACCGTGACGATCATGGTCGCATCAGCTCACGTGAAGAGATTAAGAAAGTGCCACGTTTGGGGGCTAAGGCCTTTGAACAAGCGGCTGGTTTCTTGCGCATTCCTGGTGCCAAAAATATCCTTGATAACACAGGTGTTCACCCTGAGTCATACAAGGCTGTTGAACGTTTGCTGAAAGAACTGGACATCACTGATTTGGATGATTCTGCTAAGACAAAACTTCAAGCAGTGTCTGTAAAAGATATGGCTGAAACAATCGGACTTGGTCAAGAAACGCTGAAAGATATTATTGCTGATCTCTTAAAACCAGGTCGTGATTTGCGTGATGATTTTGAAGCACCAGTCCTTCGCCAAGATGTGCTTGACATTTCTGATCTTGAAATCGGGCAAAAATTGGAAGGAACTGTTCGAAATGTGGTCGATTTTGGAGCCTTTGTTGATATCGGTCTTCACGATGATGGCTTGATTCACATTTCACAAATGAGCAAATCTTTTGTCAAACACCCTAGCCAAGTGGTTTCTGTTGGTGATGTGGTCACAGTGTGGGTTTCAAAAATCGATAAAGAGCGTGGCAAAATTAACCTTTCATTGGTAGATTTACGTGAACTTAACTAATTACGTCAGAGAAGTCTCACAAAAAGATTTTGGTAAAGAATTTCACCATACAGCTACCTGGAACACTCGTCTCAGGACAACGGGTGGACGTTTTTTTCCAGCTGATGGTCACCTAGATTTCAATCCAAAACTTTATGAAGCATTTGGAGAAGAAATCTTTCGAAAAATAGTTCGTCATGAGCTTTGCCATTATCATCTTTATTTTGAAGGAAAAGGTTACAAACACGCTGACGCAGATTTTAAAGAATTACTTCAAAAGGTTGATGGTCTTCGCTACGCACTAACTATGCCAAGTGAGATGGTTTATCATTACTATCGTTGCCAAAAGTGCGGACAAGAGTATCGTAGAAAACGCCGTGTTAATACCCAAAAATACAGTTGCGGCCTCTGCCATGGCAAACTCTTAGAAATCAAAAAGCAAAAAACATAAAATAAAGAAGTATCAAATTAATTATAAAATCAGTCGTAAGGCTGATTTTATTTACAAAGTAATTAGGTATAATCATTATAGTGAGAAAAGAAGGAAAGGATAAAGATGGAATCAGCTCTTTATAAACAGCGAAAGAATAAACTGGTTTGTGGTGTTTGCGCCGGAATTGCTGATAAGTTTGGCTGGGACTTGCCTTTGACGCGTGTCCTCGCAGCATTGCTAATGTACTTTTATGGCTTTGGCATTTTGCTTTACATCCTCTTAGCAATTTTTCTTCCTTACAAAGAAGATCTCGATCGTGACAACTATGGTACGGGGCCACGTCGAAGAAAGGATGCTGAAGTTGTCGACGATGATGACGACAATGACGGCTGGTTCTGGTAATCACTGACAAATAGAGTTTTTAATGTTGCAATCAAAAATGTCTAGATAAGTATAATAGGAACTTATCTTAGTCTTAAAAAATCAAGAAAAAGGTTTGGTGAAGTTTCCCAGCCTTTTTACTTATGACCATTTTGGTAGTACAAAGAATTAATTTTCAAAAGCTTGCGTGAGCGCTTACTTTTTAGGCTAATTGTGATATAATAATGAAAAAGAGGAAAAGGATTGAACAGAATTGTTAATTTAGTGAAAATGGACTTGCTATAAGAAAAGCCTATTTTTATCGTTTTCAATTTATTTTACATTTTTGTAAAAAGTTCATGGTATGAGACATGTCAGTTACTGTAAAAATGTTAGTCGACAAGGTAAAACTTGATGTTATCTACGGTGATGATGACTTATTATCAAAAGAGATTACCACGTCAGATATTTCACGTCCAGGGCTTGAAATGACTGGCTATTTTGATTATTATTCACCAGAGCGTTTGCAGCTTTTAGGGATGAAAGAATGGTCATATTTAACGAAAATGACCTCACACAACCGTCGTCATGTCCTAAGAGAAATGATTAAACCAGAAACACCAGCCATTATTGTGGCACGTAATTTGGCTATTCCAGAGGAAATGATTAGCGCTGCTAAGGAAAAAGGCATTGCGATTTTGCAAAGTCACGTTCCAACCAGTCGTTTGTCTGGTGAAATGTCATGGTATCTTGATTCTTGCTTAGCAGAACGTACAAGTGTCCATGGCGTTTTGATGGATATTTATGGCATGGGTGTCTTGATTCAAGGGGACTCTGGTATTGGTAAAAGTGAAACAGGTCTTGAGTTGGTTAAACGTGGTCACCGTTTGGTAGCTGATGACCGTGTGGATGTTTTTGCTAAAGATGAAGAAACCCTTTGGGGTGAACCAGCTGAGATTCTTCGTCATTTGCTAGAAATTCGCGGAGTTGGGATTATCGACGTTATGAGCCTATATGGTGCAAGTGCTGTTAAGGATTCATCACAAGTTCAATTGGCCATTTACCTTGAAAATTATGAGTCAGGAAAAGTCTTTGACCGTCTTGGAAATGGTAATGAAGAGCTTGAGTTGTCAGGAGTCAAAATTCCACGTCTACGTATCCCAGTTCAAACTGGCCGAAATATGTCAGTTGTCATTGAGGCAGCTGCCATGAATTATCGTGCCAAACAAATGGGATTTGATGCGACGAAGACTTTTGAAGAACGCTTGACCCAACTCATTACAAAGAATGAGGGGAACCAATGATTAATCCAATTGCGATTCAATTTGGTCCCTTTGCCATTCGCTGGTATGCGCTTTTCATTGTTTCTGGTATGCTTCTAGCAGTTTACTTAGCTATGAAAGAAGCACCACGACGTAAGATTATTCCAGATGATATTTTAGATTTTATTTTAATTGCTTTTCCATTAGCGATTATCGGGGCTCGTCTTTATTATGTGATATTTGATTTTAACTATTACGCTAGTCAGCCTTGGACTGAGATTTTTGCGATATGGCATGGTGGTCTAGCCATTTATGGTGGTTTGCTGACGGGAGCCATTGTCCTCTTTGTCTTTTCATATTATCGTGCCATTAATCCACTCGATTTCTTAGATATCGCTGCTCCTGGTGTGATGATTGCGCAAGCTATTGGGCGCTGGGGAAACTTTATCAATCAAGAAGCTTATGGTAAAGCTGTTAAGAGTCTTGACTACTTGCCTGATTTCATTAAAAATCAAATGTATATCGATGGTAGTTATCGCGTTCCGACCTTTTTATACGAGTCAATGTGGAATTTGCTCGGTTTTATCATTATCATGAGTGTGAGACACCGTCCATGTTTTCTAAAACAAGGAGAAATCGCATTCTTTTATTTGATTTGGTATGGTTGTGGACGCTTTGTGATTGAAGGCATGCGAACAGACAGTTTGATGTTCTTAGGTATGCGAGTGTCACAATGGTTATCAGCAGTATTAATTCTTCTTGGAATTGTCTTGGTCGCTTGGAGAAGAAATCAAAAAAACATTCCTTATTATCAGGAATAAGTGCTTAGGAGATAGGAGATAAGATGTTAGAAGTAACTTTGTTAATTTTTGCCATCGCTTTTGCAGTTATGGTTGGCGTTTTTATACCAATTGGTGTTAAACTATATAAAACAGTTGATGTTGTTAATGAGACTATTGAGGAGTCAAAAGAAACGATTAAAGTGTTGACTAGTGATGTGAATGTCTCGCTTCACCAAGCCAATGAAATCCTCGCTAAAGCCAATGTTTTAGTAGAAGATGTCAATGGTAAAGTGTCAACAATTGATCCTTTGTTTGTCGCAGTGGCAGACCTTTCAGAATCAGTTTCTGATTTGAATGCGCAAGCGCGTCGTCTCTCTCAAAAAGCCACTCAAGCGACATCAAATGTTGGTAAAGCTAGTGCAGCTTATGCTGTCGGTAAAGTTGCCTCAAAACTATTAAAAAAGGAGAAATAGTATGAGTAAATTATTGAGAAATGTGATTATTGGTGTTGCCTCAGGTGCAGCTGCAGCTTATTTCATATCTACTGAAAAAGGTAAAGAATTACAGAAAAAAGCAAGTAAAGCATATCAAGCTTACAAAGAAAATCCTTCTGAATACCGTCAAAAAGCTAAAGATAAAGCAACAGAATACACTGACTTAGCAGTAGACACTTTTAACGATTACAAAGAAAAATTTGAATCAGGCGAATTAACAACTGATGAATTTCTTGAAGTCGTTAAAGAAAAAGGTCAAGCAGCAGCTGACTATGCGACTGAAAAAGTATCAGAATTAACGTCAAAAGTATCTGATGTCGTTGACGATGTTACTGATAAAGCAGGTGATGTCAAAGAAGATGTGGAAGCTGAAGTTGATGATATTATCATTGACTACACAGCAAAAGAAGATGAAGCACCTTCTGAAGAACCAAAAGCAGAAGCTGAAAAATCAGAAGCAGATACTAAAGCATAATAAAAAGGCGGTCCAAAGGCCGCTTTTTTCGTATTAAAAAACTCCCAGCAATGGGAGTTTTGTTTATCAATGTCTTAATGACCAAATAATGCTTGAAACAGCTGACGTAATGGCTAGGCTGATAAGAGAGGCAAACAAGAAAGCCCAGATTGGAGCCAGGTTCAAGACAAGTAAAAAGAAAGATACCACAACAGTGGAAATAGCAAATAAAGCAATACGGGCAAAGAACATGAGTTCTTTGAGCTTAGCGCTTCTGTGATTAATTTCCTGAAATTCGTAAAATTTAGGGGTATCATCTACCTGAAGATGTTGTTCTTGTTCTTCAAGGTCTTTATGTTGCTTTAACGGTGTTGGCATAATTCCTCTCCTCTATTTCAACTGATATCATACCATAAATTAATATGTTTGTCACATTTTTTTAAAAAAAGCTCTTGACTCTTTGTCAAAAATATGTTTAAAATAGTTGTTCCTCTTTTTTGTTTCAAAATGAGGATTTCTTTTGAGTCTCTCCTCTCATAAAGTTTTGCTCATTCTGAAGCTAGATAAAAATACTTTAGAAAGCTATAACAAAAGGATTCTGAGGAAATCTGAGTGACGAATTGTTATAGGAGTGGTATAATTAAAACGTTATGGAAAAAATAATTATTACTGCGACAGCTGAATCTATCGAGCAGGTCAAAGAGCTCTTAGATGCAGGTGTTGACCGCATTTATGTGGGTGAAGAAAATTATGGTTTGCGTTTGCCGCACAATTTCACATATGATGAACTTCGTGAGATTGCTGATATGGTTCATGCCGCTGGTAAAGAATTAACGGTTGCATGTAATGCATTGTTACACCAAGACATGATCAATGCCGTTCGACCATACCTTGATTTCTTGAAAGAAATTAAAGCAGATTACGTGGTAGCTTGTGATGCTGGGCTTTTCCACATCAACACACACGAAGGTTACAACTTCAAGATGATTTACGATGCTTCAGTTTTCGTGACATCAAGCCGTCAAGTAAACTTCTGGGGTGACCACGGAGCAAGTGAAACAGTTCTTGCACGCGAAATCCCATCAGCAGAATTGTTCCAAATGTCAGAAAATCTTCGCTATCCAGCTGAAGTGCTTGTCTACGGAGCAACTGTTATCCATCATTCAAAACGTCCTTTGTTGCAAAATTACTATAATTTTACACACATTGATGATGAAAAAACTCGTGAACGTGGTCTTTTCCTTGCTGAACCAAGCAACAAAGACTCACACTATTCAATTTATGAAGACAAACACGGTACACACATCTTCGATACTGACGATCTTGATATGATGCCAAAAATAACAGAGTTGGTTGAACACAACTACACACACTGGAAATTAGATGGTATCTACTGCCCAGGTCATAATTTTGTTGAAATCGCAAAAATCTTTGTGAAAACAAAAGAATTGATGGAAGCTGGTGAATTTACACAAGACCAAGCTTTCTTATTGGATGAAGAAATTCGTAAATTACATCCAAAAGGTCGCACACTTGGAACTGGATTCTATGAATTTGACCCAGAGGAAGTGAAGTAAAACTACCCCAAAATGAACTCTTGTCATGATTGAGTTACTATTTCAGGGCATGACAAGTTAGCTAATTAACTGAAATTGTTGTAAAGATATTTATCTTTAAATTTTACTATCTTGGAAATAGGAATATAATAATGTCAGAAAAAACTTTAAAACGTCCAGAGGTTTTAGCACCTGCTGGTACTCTTGAGAAATTAAAAGTCGCTGTTGATTATGGAGCTGATGCAGTCTTTGTTGGTGGACAAGCTTACGGTCTTCGTAGCCGTGCTGGTAACTTCACGATGGAAGAATTGCAAGAAGGAATTAATTATGCCCATGCGAATGGTGCTAAGGTCCACGTTGCAGCAAATATGGTTACCCACGAAGGAAACGAAACTGGTGCAGGAGAGTGGTTCCGTGAACTTCGTGATCTGGGCTTGGATGCCGTTATCGTATCTGATCCAGCACTTATGGTAATTTGTTTAACAGAAGCACCGGGTTTAGAAGTCCACGTGTCAACACAAGCTTCGACAACCAACTATGAATCCTTTGCTTTCTGGGAAGAAATCGGTGTGTCTCGTGTTGTTTTGGCGCGTGAAGTCGGAATTGCTGAAATTGAAGAAATTCGTAAACACACCTCACTTGAAATTGAAGCTTTCGTTCACGGCGCAATGTGTATCAGTTATTCAGGGCGTTGTGTCCTTTCTAATCATATGAGTCATCGTGATGCTAACCGTGGCGGCTGTTCACAATCTTGTCGTTGGAAATATGACCTTTATGATATGCCGTTTGGTCAAGAACGTAAAAGTCTTGAAGGTGAAATTCCAGAGCCCTTTTCTATGTCATCAGTTGATATGTGTATGATTGAACACTTACCTGATTTGATTGAAAATGGTGTCGATAGCTTTAAGATTGAAGGTCGTATGAAATCAATTCACTACGTATCAACGGTCACAAACTGCTACCGTGCAGCCGTCGATGCTTACCTAGAAAGCCCAGCAAAATTCGAAGCTATCAAAGGTGAATTACTTGATGAGCTTTGGAAAGTTGCCCAACGTGAATTAGCAACTGGTTTCTACTATCAAACACCAACAGAAAACGAACAACTCTTTGGCGCTCGTCGTAAAATACCACAATATAAATTTGTCGGTGAAGTTGTTGCCTTTGATGAAGAAACAATGACAGCAACAATCCGTCAACGTAACGTTATTCTCGAAGGAGATGCTGTCGAATTCTATGGACCAGGATTCCGTCATTTTGAAACTTACATCAAAGATTTGCATGATGCTGATGGCAATAAAATTGATCGTGCTCCAAATCCAATGGAATTATTGAAAATCACTGTCCCTCAAGCCGTTCAAGCAGGAGATATGATTCGTGCTCGTAAAGAAGGACTTGTGAACCTTTATAAAAGCGACGGTTCTAGCAAAACTGTTAGAGCATAATCAGTAATAATTATTAAAAAATGAACGACTCTTAAACGTAATGGCGTAGGTAGGGTCGTTCATTTTTTGTCTAGTTCTTGAGATTTACGGACAGTTGGTGGTACCAATGTCAAACGATTGATATCGCTGATAGCGATGATTGTTGAGATATTCTTTTGGAAGTTTTTGAGGATTAATTTGTTATTTTTGGGGTCGTATTTGACCAAATCACCTGTAAAACTGCCGTCTTTGTAAATAGCATGGAGCGCTAATTGCTTTTCTTGCGCTTCTTTGATGGTTGTGATGATTTTGTGAGTTTTCAGATTAATATCTGTGGCTGGTTGAGCATGAAAGTCAATATAAGCCTGTGCTTGCCTTTTTAAACGTTTGATAAGATTTTTCATAGTCATTTACCTAAAAAATTGATAAAATGATTATACACCTTTTGAAGAAAAAAATAAATAATCAAAAGTTTAGAAAGTTTTTTTACGAATATATATATGAGGAGGAAAATTTATTATGTCAGAATTTAAATTTGAAATTGTCGAACACTTACTTACCCTATCTGAAAGCGATAAAGGTTGGACAAAAGAATTGAACCGTGTTAGTTTTAACGGAGCAGAGCCAAAATTTGATATTCGTTCATGGAGCCCAGACCACAGCAAAATGGGTAAAGGTGTGACACTCACAAATGATGAATTTAAAATCATCTTGGACGCTTTCCGCGGCTAAGTTAGAGATAAAAGAGGCTGAGACAAAATTTTCAGCTTCTTTATTTATATAGTTATTATTTACAAGGCGCAGTAGTTGAGTGGGTTCTAACGCACTGACAAATCAGCTTTTACAACTCTTTTGACATCAAGCTGTGCTTGACTTCATTTCTAACCTTAAAAGGTTCCCCAAACCTTTTGAGCCATGCATGGGTTGGAGTAAAACAGTTCAGTGAACTGTTTTAGGTTAGCAATAAGAAATTAAGACTTGCTGAGAAATCAAGTTTCTACGAAACCACTAATTTCTCTATCAGCGTTTCCTTTTTCAGATTACTGCTTAAAACGCAGGAAAGTACAATCTGCAACAGACCGACCAAAAAAATCATAATAAAAATTGGTACGATTGGAACATGATAGGTATTCATTCCAAATATTCCATTATGTTTTGCATAGAAAAAAAGTACATAGCCGAGCGGCAGACCAATGATCAAAGCTACGCATATGGTACCAGCCGTAAACATTATTCCCTGTAACTGCAGACATAAATTTAATTGTTTATTTGTCATACCCACAGCCTGTAATACAGCATATTCCTGCTTTTTTGTCGTAATATTCATGATTATGGTGTTTGCCATATTCATGAAACCGATGAATCCTACAACCGCCATAAACAGATAACAGCCAAGCTTCATCATGCGAGCTGTGAATTCTGCAGATTGTAACTGTGCATGATAGGTATCCATTTTTATATGTGAAGTATTAGAAATCAAAGTATTCAGACTCTGTTCCACAGATGCAACATCTTTTTTATCACAGTCCACCCACAGATAGCCAGAGGCTGTTCCCCTCGGATTCATGGAACGGTATACACCTTCCGGAATGACAAGATAAGTGTCCGCGCTTACAAAGGATCCTGCAATCTTTCCCTGATAGGTATAGGTTTCACTTCCATTCTCAAAGTCAAATGCAATGGATTCACCCGGAGCATATCCATCTTGTTCCATCCACATCGACCAGCCAAAGAAAATTTCACCATTCTTTACCGCCTGATCATAGTCCATAGAGCCAATATCCCCGTCCTGGCGCATAAAATCAAAATCCTTTTTACTCACAATATTAGCCGGAAATCTTGTTCCATTCAGATTTACAGAGACAATCTCTCTCGTCATGACATCTGTTACTCCCGGAATGCTTTTGATTTCTTCAATCATTGAATCATTCAATGGATTATCCGTCAGAATCGTATCCAGATTATTCTCCGGATATCTTTCATCGTACTCAGCAGAATAGTCAAGCTGCAGTTCAAATTGTCCATGATTAACGGAAAGACGTGCTTCATGCTCCGTATCAATATTTCCTACATAATTAGAGATAATCACAAACAATGCGCAGGAAAGCCCCAGTGTGAGGATGGTACCAATGGTTCTTTTTGGATTACCAGTTATATTTGCCATTGCCATAGAAAACACGGTGACATTTTTTCTGCCATTTCGTTTTCCTTTTTTGTGTGTTTCTGCATTTTCTAAATACCGTGTTGCTTCGATAGGTGAAATCCGTGAAACAATTTTCATTGGTTTACGCAGTGCCAAAGCAACGGTAAGAAATGATACGAAAATACAGAGAAGCATAACAGGCAGGGAAAACAGAGGCACCTGCTGATTTTGAACTCCCATAGAGCCAGTTCCGGTTGATACAAGGTTTCCCTGTTTTACCAGCCAGTTAAAACCGCATTTTGCAATCAGAAAACCAAGAAGCAATCCAACTGGTATTGAAGAAATTGTCAAAAACATACCCTCTCTGAAGATCAGTTGTTTCATCTGCTTTTTTGTCGCTCCCAGAGCCTTGATTTTTCCATACTCCTGTATCTTGTTGGCAATACCGACCTGAAAAATATTATAAATGACCACAACAGAGAAAAGTACAATTGCAAGAATCAAAACCCCGCATACCGCAATCGTTTCATAACTCGGCTGCAAGACCCATTGCAAATAGAGATCATTGACTATAACGTTTTTTTCTTCGATCCCACAAGTTGCTGCAATCTGCTTTATAACCGAATCAATATCATTCATAGATACATTTGCAGAATTATTTAAAGTAAAATAAATATTATACTGTCTGTCATTCTCTGCGACGTGCTCATCATAAAACTCCTGTGACCCGAAAGCAACATAAGATGCCTCGATGGTATACTCATCCCGATCATATAGGATTCCGCTGATAACAAATTCTTCCGACTTATATTCTGACTGCATCCCTGCGCGGTAATCCAGTGTAACCGTATCTCCGATCTTTACATCATCATACCCCATTGCACGAAAAAATGCTTTTCCTGCGGCAATTTCCTGCATTTTTTCCGGATACTTTCCTTCCTTCAACTCATATTCTTTATTATAAGGAAGCATTTTTCTTGCAGTCTCATCCATGCAGACAAACTCGCCTTTTTCATTGCCTTTTATTATACCTTCGGTGCACATAGTGCCTGTAGCATCTATTTCCGCGCGGCGGTTTACTTCTTTTAACTGCGATCCGTCTGCGGCGATAAACAGGCCGTAGTTGCTTCCGTATGAGCTTGCCGCCTGACTTTTCTGTAAACGAATTACCCCATTTCCCACAGTACTGATGATAACAAGCAGCATCGTGGTCAGACAGATTGCCATCATAATCAGTATACTTCTTGTCCTGTTCCTTTTGTCATTGCTATATGCAATCCTGCTTATTGTCTTCATCTGAAATCCACCACCTGTCCGTCCTCAATCACCAGAATACGGTCAGCGACCTGTGCAATTTCGTCATCATGGGTAATCATTACAATTGTCTGTCCATATTTTTTTGCTGTCATTTTAAGCAGGGCGATTACCTCATCACTGGTCTTAGAATCAAGATTTCCTGTCGGCTCATCTGCAAATATAATTTCCGGACGATTCACTAGTGCTCTTGCAATTGCTACTCTCTGCTGCTGTCCTCCGGATAACTGATTTGGCAGATTATAAATCCGGTTTTCAATCCCCAGAGTTGCAATAATATCATTTACATACGCTTCATCCACTTTTCTTCCATCCAGCCCCAGTGGCAGTACAATATTTTCCCAGACATTAACAGATGAAACCAGATTAAATGCCTGAAAAACAAATCCGATTTTTCTTCTGCGGAAAACAGCAAGGGCATCTTCCTTCATCCTGTATAAATCTTTCCCTGCTAAAGTAACACTGCCTTTTGTCGGAGTGTCTAGCCCTCCAAGCATATGAAGTAATGTACTTTTACCGGAACCTGACTTTCCAACAATTGCGACAAATTCTCCCTGCTCAATCTGAATGTCCACCTGATTGACCGCTTTGACCTGATTCTCATCTGCGCCATAAAACTTACAAAGCTGCTTGGTTTCTAATATCACACTCATGTGTTGCCTCCTTTTCAATTCTGTAAAGCGTACCTTTTCAGCACGCTTTCTTTGCCTGTTTATATGTTTGGTTATTTTTCAACCTACATCCAAATTGTATCAGGACAATCTTTCATTTCACTTTCAAAAAACGAGCAGAAATCTTACAAAATTGTAAGATTTCTGCTCACTTAAAATTTAACCAACATATGGTAATTGAATCACAAACGTGCTTCCTTTTTTCTTTTTGCCGGAGGTTACCGTAATCGTACCTGCGTGTTTTTCGATAATTTCTCTCGATAGAAAAAGTCCGATTCCTGTACCACTCTTTTCCATGACCTCCTTGGAACTTCCTCTGTAAAATCGTTGAAAAATTTTGTGATACTCATTCTGCGGAATACCAATTCCCTGATCCTCAATTTCCATTCTTACAAGATAGTTTCTTTTTTGTAATCGGATAAATATTTTTGAAGCACACGGACTGTACTTGACCGCATTATCCAGAACGTTGATCACAGCTTCACCAAGCCACCTTTTATCCTGCATAATCGTGCATGTTTCCAGTTCTTTTTCATAGTCAAAAACGAATTCAATTTCTTTCTCATCCGCTTTAGGATAAGTGCGGTTCACAGCAGATATGACAGTATCCATAAGCGGAAGTTTTTTCTTATTAGTCTGAATCAGTCCAGTTTCCATCTTGGATATTTCAAGAAGCGACTGCAATAATGTCTCCAGTCCATCAAGAGCACTCCGACAACGGGTACGAAACTCCTCCTGTTCTGTGGCACTTAAGTCATTCTGCATCAGCACACTAAAACATGTATCCAAAGCTGCAACCGGTGTCTTTAACTGGTGAGAAATATCAGAAACCATTTCTTTCGTGTTCTCCTTTTCTGCCCTTGCTTCTTCCTTTATCAACTGAATATGATGTCCGATTGCTTCAAGCTGGTCATTCAATTTTTCCAGTTCTGCATGATTTTCCGTTTTCAGTAAATCATCAAATTTATTTTCACGGAATCTGATCAGAATTTCTTCCAACTGGTCTAAAATTTTCTGATGACACGCATCTTCATTTTCCTTCCAATAAAGTAAAAAAGTCAAAAGAAGCACGCATATCACAGTGGTTACAGCACCGGTCACCATAACTTGATGCCGGAATTGCGAATAAAATGCATTCCCTTTATTTCCCCAGTATCCATATTGCTCCAATACTCGCCTTCCCTGTTCGTTAGTTTCAATATCCTTATCTTTAAGCAATTCCGAAACAGCATCCAGCCCGGAAAATTCTTCCTTTGCAGTAATCTCTGTCATAAGATTCATTTTATATTTATAATCTTCATAAAACACATACGTGGTAAAGCAATTTAATATTGCAAACAATAATATGACAGGTAATACCAAGGAGAGCACTACTGTAATCTTCTTACGATATCTCTTTGTCACTGCCTTACCTCCTGATTCCATATATACCCAAGACCTCTGATATTCTTTATATAGACCGGTGCAGCCGGATTGTCTTCGATTTTCTCACGGAGTCTTTTGACATTGACAGCGATTGTATTTTCATCCACAAAATCCCCTTCCAGATCAAACACATTTTTCAATATTTGTGTTTTTGAAAGAATCTGTTTCGGATTCTGAAGAAAAAAAGTCAGCATTTTCAACTCCGTTTTTGTCAGACTGATTTCATGACTCTTTATCAGGACTTTCATTTCTCCTGCGATAAATACGATATCTCCCGAAATCATCTTTCCGGCTTCCGTTTTCTCCTGTCTGCGGCGGAAATGTGCTTCTATTTTCAAAAGAAGTACCGAAAGACTAAACGGCTTTGTAATATAATCATCTGCCCCTGCTTCATATCCCATAACCTGATCCATCTCCTGATCTAGTGCTGTAAGACAAATAATGTATGTATTATAAGTGCATCTCATCCACCTTACAAATTCCAGTCCATTCCCATCCGGAAGATTCACATCACAAATGGTAACATCCACATTATTATCACTTGCAATTCTTTTCGCTTTTTTCACTGATTCTGCTGAAAAAACCTCATATCCGGATTTTTTCAGTGAAAATGTAATTCCACGATTTAAATTTTCATCATCTTCAACCACGAGTATACTTGGCATAGCATATGCACCTCTCTTTATTAACTATTTTTCCTCTTCGTTCCAGATTTGTTCTACCTCAATATCCTCGGTAGTGACTTTCCCTGTAATATCCCTATAGGCTTCTTTTATTCCGTTTTTAACCGCCCACTTAATTATAAAATATAATGCAAGTAAGACGATTAGTGCTGTGCCAAAACTAATTCCTAATTCTTCAAACATTTCATTACCTCTGTCAATTCCGATTTGTATTTCTGTTTGTTTTAAAAATGGGCAGCTCCGATTGGAATTGCCCACTTATTGCACTAATTATGCGATTTTTTCTTGCTTGCACCGATTTCTGCATCAATTGATGCAGAAATCACTGTTTTTTTAGTTTTTTATCAAATGAAGTACGTCCCGTCTATTCGGTAAAACGGTACATCTTTACATCATCTTAATAGAGCTTTGCACCTGCTGGAATGTGATCATCAACCATCAGAATATGGAGCTTTTCTTCGCCTTCTTCTTCGTGAATAGTACTGAGGAGCATACCGCAAGAGTCAATGCCCATCATCGCTCTCGGTGGAAGAGTTGTGATAGCGATAAGAGTCTTTCCAACCAGTTTTTCCGGTTCATAATAAGCGTGAATACCGCTTATTATGGTTCTGTCTGTGCCTGTTCCATCATCAAGAGTGAACTGTAACAGTTTCTTTGACTTCGGTACTGCAACACACTCTTTAACTTTTACTGCACGGAAATCTAACTTGCTGAATGTATCAAAGTCTACCGATTCCTCAAACAAAGGCTCAATCTTGACCTTAGAAAAATCAATCTTTTCAGACTCGGTTTTCACATTTTTTCAGGTGTTTCAGAAGCTGTATTATTTACATCATTTTTCTTATTTACACCATCTGAGGACTTCATTGTTGGGAACAATAAGACGTCGCGGATTGTTGTAGTGTCTGTGAGGAGCATGACTAGGCGGTCGATACCGATACCAAGTCCCCCTGTTGGTGGCATACCGTATTCAAGGGCCTCGACGTAGTCGTAATCAATTCCAGTTGCTTCGTCGTCACCAAGTTCTTTAGCTTTAGCTTGGGCTTCAAAACGTGACAATTGATCAATTGGATCGTTAAGTTCTGAATAAGCATTACCATATTCTTTAGTCATGATAAAGAGTTCGAAGCGGTCAGTGAAGCGAGGATCTTCTGCGTTTTTCTTAGCAAGAGGAGAAACTTCAACTGGGTGTCCATAAACGAATGTTGGTTGAATCAGTGTTTCTTCTACAAATTCTTCAAAGAAAGCGTTAATGATGTGACCAACTGAAGTGAAGTGTTTTTCAACTGGTACATTTTTCTCTTTGGCAATAGCTTGCGCTTCTTCGAGAGTCATTTCTTTCCAGAAATCAACACCAGTGACTTCTTTAATGGCATCAACCATGTGAACACGTTTAAATGGTTGGTCAATGGCAATTTCAGTTCCTTGGTATGAAATAGGACCGTCACCATTAACAGCTTTTGAAGCGTGTTGAATGATACCTTCAGTGATGTCCATGATGTCTTTGAAGTCAGCATAGGCTTCATAAAGTTCAATCATAGTGAACTCAGGATTGTGAGTAACATCCATACCTTCGTTACGGAAAACGCGTCCGATTTCGTACACTTTTTCCATACCACCAACGATAAGACGTTTTAAGTGAAGTTCTAAAGCGATACGAAGAACCATGTCCATATCTTGTGCATTGTGGTGAGTGATAAATGGGCGAGCAGCAGCACCACCAGCTTCGTTGTGAAGGACTGGAGTTTCAACTTCTAAGAAACCAAGTCCGTCAAGGTAACGACGGATTTCTGAGATGATTTTTGAACGAGTCACAAAGCGTTCAAAACTTTCACGGTTTGAAATCAAATCAAGGTAACGTTTACGGTAAATTGTTTCAACGTCTGTAAGTCCGTGGAATTTTTCTGGAAGTGGACGAAGTGCTTTAGACAAGTGAGTGATGTGAGTTGCTTTGATTGTCAATTCACCCATGTCTGTACGCATGATTTCACCTTCGATACCGAGGAAGTCACCGAGGTCTACTTTTTTAAAAATTTGATAGTTTTCGTCACCAACAGCATCTTTACGGACGTAGATTTGGATTTGACCGTCGCGGTCTTGGATATGTGCAAAACCAACTTTACCTTTACCACGTTTAGTCATAAGACGACCAGCGATAGTAGCTGTTTCGTTAATTTCATGTAATTCTTCTTTGGTTTTGTCAGAGTATTTTTCTTTTAATTGACCAGAAGTAGCTGTGCGTTCAAATCGAGTTCCGAAAGGATCGATGCCTTGTTCAGCCAAAGCGGCCATTTTTTCACGACGCACGATTTGTTGGTCGTTTAATTCTTCGATGTGTTCGTTTGACATGTTTTCCTCCAATATATATTCTTTCCTATTGTAACATAAATGGCGCTAGAATTCACTTTATTTTTGCTTGTGTGAGGAGGCTTTGAGGAAGAAAGTGTTTCCAGTTACAGAAATGACTTTAATTGAAAAGAAAGCCAAAAAATAGTATAATATGTGACGGTAAAAATAACTTAGAGAGAAAAGAGATTCATGATTACTTCAATTGTTTTTGATGTTGACGATACGATTTATGACCAACAAGCGCCTTATCGCATTGCCGTTGAGAAATGTTTCCCTGATTTTGATATGAGTAAAATCAATCAAGCTTACATTCGTTTCCGTCGTTATTCAGATGTTGGCTTCCCACGTGTTATGGCTGGTGAATGGACAACTGAATATTTCCGCTTCTGGCGTTGTAAAGAAACTTTGCTTGAATTTGGTTACCGCGAAATTGATGAAGCGACTGGTGTGCACTTCCAAGAAATCTACGAAGAAGAATTGGAAAACATCACAATGCTTGATGAAATGCGCATGACGCTTGATTTTCTTAAAGAAAAAGGTGTTCCAATGGGAATCATCACCAATGGTCCAACTGAACACCAATTGAAAAAAGTTAAAAAACTTGGTCTTTACGACTACGTTGACCCTAAACGTGTCCTTGTCAGCCAAGCAACTGGTTTTCAAAAACCTGAAAAAGAAATCTTCAATCTTGCTGCAGAGCAATTTGACATGAACCCTGCAACAACACTTTACGTCGGTGATTCTTACGATAACGACGTTGTCGGTGCCTTCAATGGTGGCTGGCACTCAATGTGGTTTAACCACCGCGGTCGTAGCTTAAAACCAGGTATCAAACCAGTTTATGATGTGGCTATCGATAACTTTGAACAATTATTTGGAGCTGTAAAAGTCCTCTTTGACCTTCCAGATAACAAGTTCATCTTTGACGTCAATGACAAGAAAAACCCAATCCTTGAAGTAGGAATTAACAATGGATTGATGATGGCAGCAGAACGTTTGCTTGAAAGTAACATGAGTATTGATAGAGTTGTTATCCTACTTCGTTTGGATAAACAACAAGAAAAAATTCTTCGTATGAAATACGTAAGACACAGTAAATAAAGAAAAGCTCTCCATAAGGAGAGATTTTTTGTACTTAAATTATTTTGGCTCTTTGTCAACTGTAGTGGGTGGCAAAGTTAAGCTCTAGCGAGAACAATTGTTGTTCTCGCTTTTTTGCTGTTCAAAGCGAGGTAAATGCGTTTTTTAAAGTTGTTACAGTTTCTGTAACCAAAAGCGTTTCGTTTAATATCTCTGATGAGCTTGTTGTTTGCCTCAAGTTTGGCATTAGAAGTGGCATTAGTGATGTATTTCTGATACCGAATGAAAGTTGTTAATGCTATTTTAAAAGGATGATTAAGTTGAGGCAAAGCTTCCTGAATTAATCCAAAAAATTGTTCGATATTTTTTCTTGTGAGTGGAAAAGAAGTAATTGATAAAGGTTGTAGTATTTTTCAAGTTGCGGAACGTGTTTAAAAATCTTGTCTAAACACTCTTTAGGCGTTAACGTTTCTCTGAAAGTCCTTGAATAAAAGGCATTAGGCGATAGTTTTCGACGATCCTTTTGAATGAGTTTCCAGTAATATTTTAGAACACGATATTCAAGAGATTTCTTCTCAAATTGTTTCATTATTTGAATACGTGTCTGTTTTAGTGCTCGGTTCATGTGTTGGACAATGTGAAAACGGTCAAGAACAATTTTAGTATTTGGGAGTGAAACAGTCTAGGAATAGACTGTTTCAGCCTGAGCCTAGAAACTGGAGAGCGAAGCAACATGATTAAAGGAATGTAATTACCAGACATGTCCATAGTAACGATTTTTACTCCTTCTCGAGCTTCTTTAGAGTATTTGAAAAAGTGATTGCGAATGGTTGTTTGTCGTCTGTTATCAAGGATCGTAATGATTTTCTTCGTGTTATGGTCTTGAGCAATAAAAGCTAGTTTTTCTTTTTTGATAAGAGAATTCATCCCAAGACAGTACTTCAGGTAAGGTTGAAAAGTTATCCTTGAACTGAAATTGTTTAAGCTTACGATACACAGTTGAGGTAGAGAGGGCAAGTTTTTCAGTGATGTGCGTTAAAGCTTCTCGATTAAGTAAGAGTTGAGTTGTTTTCCGCTTCACTAGTTCAGAGATTTGACAGTTTTTCTGAACAAGGGAGGTCTCAGAAATCGTCACTTTATGGTAGTCTTTGCATTGAAATCCTCTCTTCTTCAAACGAATAAGACTAGGGATTCCACCAATTTCAATAAAAGGAATCTTAGAAGGCTTTTGAAAGTCGTATTTGATTTGTTTTCCTTGACAATGGCAACACTTAGGAGGAGTGTAATCAAACGTAGCTTGCACCTCAATATATGTCTCATGTTGAAAAACTTTAGTTAAAGTGATATTTTGTCTTTAATTCCGATTAATTCTGTAGGATGATGGAGTTGCCTCATATGATTCTTTCTATTTATTGTTTCGTTGCTTTAAATTTTAAGTCATATGGGACTCTTTGTATACTCAAAAGCTCCATAACTTCTTAGCAGGATTTTACCCACTACAGAAATTATAGAGCCATTATTTTTCTTTGTAGTAAGTATCATTCCATTTGATACAAGTGTATTGGTCGAAGTCAAAGGTTTCAATGATGGTAACACTACCGTTGTCCAAGCCACCATTAGAGCGTAGAACCGCAGGCTCATAACCGAGCAAACTTCTGATTGACGCTGTGAAATTTGCGCCGTGTCCAACCAGAAGAACATGCTGGTAAGGTTGGTCTTTCATTGAACGGATAAAGCCTTCGACACGTTTTATAGTTTGATAAAGTGATTCAGCATTAAAAATATCGTTATCAAATTTCGCCAAATTGTGACGGAAGGCATCCATTTGTGTCGGATAGATATCAGTCATTGTTGAGATTTTACTACCTTCAAGTCTTCCAAGATGCCATTCGCGCAGCGCTGGTTGAAAACTGATAGCCTTTGGATAATTGTTGCGTGACATGATGATTTTACAAGTATCACTGGCACGTTTTAAATCGCTGGAAAAGACAGCATCGAATTTGATATCTTTTAGGTAGTCTCCTAATTTTTCAAGATCTCGAATAGATTCTTCTAATAGTGGGGAGTCGCCATTTGCTCCTTGAAAACGCCCTTCGAGATTCCATTGTGTTTTACCATGGCGTACAAAATAAAATTTCATTCTTGTACCTTCTAATCTAAACCATTATTGGTGTGAGTCGTCGCGTAAGTCAGCAAAGCTTGCACCGACAAAATCTGCCAAGGTTTGGCTATTGATGCGGATTGAGCGCCCAACTTCACCGGCAGAGACAATCATTGTTCCCATTTCTAGAGCACGGTTATCAATAAAAATTGGGAAATTGTGTTTTTGACGAATGCCGACAGGATTATTTGCCCCGTGAATGTAACCTGTTGTTTTTTGAAGATTCTTTTGTGGAATCATACTGACTTTTTTATTGCCAGAAACTTTAGCTAGTTTTTTCTCAGAAAGGTGCTCAGTAATTTGAATAATTCCGATAAGTGTTCCAGTTTTGTCACCAGTCAAGGCTAGGGTTTTGAAAATATCTGATTTTTCAATGCCTTCAGGTAGCTCGTCTTTCAATGCGTTGATGGCTAAGCTATCGTGTTCAATTTTGGCTTTATCTAAAATTTGGTCGACCAAGGTCTTTTTAAGTTTTACTTTTTTTGCCATTTTCCCTCTCAATCTTTCTATTTCATTCTATTCACCTACTATTGTACTAAAAATAAAAAAAGGTACAAGTTTGCACATTTTATAGTGTGTTGTAATATGCTTGGACTAGTTCGACAAAATCTTCAACGTCATAATCACTACCAAAATAATCATTAGCACTTTCTGACCAATAATCAGTTGGGTCAACGTGGTCAGTTCCACCAAGGTAGTTGCTAACCATTTCGTGTATCCAAATAGTACCGTCGCTATTTTCTTGACCAAGTGTTACGGGAAGGTCATATTTTTTTAGCATGTACGCTGTGTAATAAGCAGCATTGGCTAATTGTTTTGCAAAGCTGTCTTGTGAGGTTCCATGTGTTAATTCAAATTGAATGTAGTAAGGATTGGCTTTGGCACCAGCGCCTTGAGCTTCGTAATTTTCATCAGCAATACGAAGAATGGTAGCGTCGTCGATGAAAGAATGGACAAAAATACCTTTTTCATCATAATTTTGAACCATATAGTTCACTTCACTTTGGATAGTTGAATCATCAACGCCAGTATCGTGAATAATGATTCCACGAGGTTTACTATCAGAGGTTTTATAAGCGCTTTGTTCAAAGCTCTTTTCAATACTATCTGTAATCTCGCTGTGTGAATAAGCTAGAGTTTCAGCGATGTATTGGTTGATGGCGTTTGTTTGTTGTAGTGAAATATCTTTGGTGTCGATATAGTAAGTTTCACCATTCATGTCAAATTCTGCAAGGGTAACTTCTTTTTGATTGATTTTAGCCTTGTAATAATAAGCATCGATAGCCAGTTCAGTGTCTTTGAAAAGACTGGTACTTGAACCATTCTTGGTGTAAATATTGGCTTTGGTGCTAGAGACAGTGTCCGTTTGAGATGTAGTGTGTAGTGTAGTTACTAGCTGATGACAAATCTAAGTCGTTATCTAGCGCGTGGGTAATAATTCCCGAAAAGAATAGTTTAGAAAAAATGATTATAAGTGCAGCAAAGGAAATGACTAAAACAGAAATGTTTAGGTAAATTGATTTTTGATATCGTTTCCTCCGAGAGAGATGTTTCTTTATTGACATGCCTAAATTATAGTTTGATTGGCTTAAAGAAAAATAAAAGGCTAGCAAATGCTAGTCCTTTATTTGTTATCAGCTTTTCCGAAAAGTTTTTCGTACGTTTCTTTTCGATCTTTGGTAACGGCGATTTGGTTCAAATCAAGAGCAGAATCAAATCCGCCGAGGTAACCTTGTGATGTATATTGATGAAGATCGTAATCCAAGTCTGTTTGTGGAGCGGCATCATAGTAACCAGAATCAGAACCATAAGCAGGAATCCATACGGCATCAAAACCGTCAACAGAGATTTCTTGCTCAGTCATGAAGTAAGTACCAATGTAGATACCAACTTTTTCAGCTCCAAGTCGTTTTAATTCACTTAAGAATGCCTGTACACCTTTATTCATATCTGACATAGTTGCTTCCTCAACGTCAATCCAGTAGAAAGTAGGTTTGTAGGGTGAAGCATTTTCGTAGAAGGTTCTTGCTTCATTTTTCATTTCCTTGACGCTTTTTCCGAGGGCGTAACTGTAGACGGCTACAGGAACATTTCGTTTTTGAAATTCTTTAATATGTTTCTTAAACGATTTATCGATACCAGTTGTATAGGCAGCGTTGCTATCTTTACTGATTTGTGACCCTCCATAGACACGTACGATAGCACCGGAAATATTTTGAGATAAAGTGTCATAATCAATTTCATTTGGTAGTTGCCAACCTGAAACGTCGATAATCGGATTAAGAACGAATTCTTCATCAGTTTCTGAAGTTGATGTAGTAGTCGGTGTCGTGCTTGAGCTACTCATAGTTGGGATAGAAGCCTTAGCCGAAGCCAGTTGTTGCTTTCGTAAGCCGTCAGAGTGATTTTTACCAATCACGAGAAGCAGCCCAAACAGGGCAAAGAAAACTACAACAACAATTGGTTTTAATCGTCTTCTCATTAGTCATATTTTAGCGTAAAAAGAATCAAAAATCAAAACAATGATCATTTTGTAATCAATTTGTCATATTTTTTAACAAATTATCTATGGACATTAGGAGAGCTAGCAATGCCAGTAAAGCCTACGTAAAAAGCTTTTTTAGGGACATTGTTTGAAAAGGCTTTCTAGTTCTGTAACCATTTTTTCAGGTTCTGTTTTAGAAGAAAAACGTTTGACGACATTTCCGTTTTGGTCAATGAGAAATTTGGCGAAATTCCATTCAATATGTTTGCCAAGAGGACCTTTTGTCTGACTTTTTAGCCAATCATAAAGTGGATCGGCTTCTTTACCATTGATTTTGATTTTAGCAAAACGTGGGAATGTAGTCTGATAATTTAGCGTGCAGAAAGTGTTGATTTCATCAGCAGTTCCAGGCGCCTGATTCATAAACTGGTTGCAAGGAAAATCTAAAATTTCAAAGCCTTTGTCATGATAAGTATCGTAAAGGTTTTGCAAGCCTTCGTATTGAGGTGTTAAGCCACATCCAGTTGCTGTATTAACTACCAAAAGAACTTTGCCTTGGTATTTTGAAAGAGAAATATCAGTGCCGTCTTGAGCTTTGACGGTAAAGTCGTAGAGATTAGTCATGGTTGAGCTCCTCTGTGTAAGCGATGATTTGGTCGACAGTATCACTTAAGAATTGGATAGTGTCGCGCAGTGGTTGAGCTGTTGAGATATCAGCACCGATTAATTTTGCGGTATCAAGCGGTGTGCGTGAGCCGCCAGATTTTAAGAAATTAAGCCAATCTTTGTCGCCATTTGGATTGTTTTTCAGGTTAAGGTAACCAGTAGTTGAAATCACCATACCAGCTGAGTAAGTGTAGCTGTAAAGTCCCATGTAGTAGTGACTTTGACGCATCCAAGTAAGCGCAGCGTCGTCATCGATTTCAACAGCATCACCCCAGAATTGATTTAGGACATCTTTCATAATGCTGTTAAGCTGTTCAGCGCCAAATGTTTTTCCTTCTTCAATTAAGCTGTAAACACGACGTTGGAAAGCAGCTTCCAATAAGTGTGTGATGAAGTTGTGGAAGTAAGTGTCTGTCAAACGATGCGCTAGAGCAAAGCGTTTTTGACGAGGATTATCAAATTGTTTTTCAAGATAATCACTTAAAAGCAGTTCATTGAAAGTTGATGGGGCTTCAACATAATAAGTTGACATGTGAGTGTTGAAGTAGCTTTGGTTATTGTCTGAGAAGATAAATTGACCAGAGTGCCCGATTTCATGAATAAGTGTGTAAACGTCAGACATACGACCTGTCCAACTCATGAGAATATAGGGGTGAACTTTGTAAGGGTCAGCAGCATAGCCGCCAGAATCTTTGTTAGCATTAGCAGCAAAATCGACCCAGCGTTCTTTTCTAAAACGAGAGACTTCGTTTGCATATTCTTGACCAAGAGGTACCACAGATTTCATAACTAAATCATAAGCGTCATCAATAGTAACTTCAGGATTAAGTTCAGCATCCAAATCAAGTTTCCAGTCAGCAAACGTCATTTTATCAAGACCATTGACTTTGGCAACGTGTTTGAGATATTTTTGAGCTACTGGAGCAAATTCAGTCATGATAAGGTCGATTTGTCGATCAAACATGGCATGGTCAACTTCTTGTTCAGCTAAAAGATAATCAAAGACTGAGTCATAGCCACGCATATCGGCGATAAGTTTTTCAAATTTGACTTGGGCAAGATAAGCGCTAGCAGCTGCATTTTGATGCTTACGAAGACCAGATGAGAAAGAGCGAAAGGCTTTTTCACGAACGTCAGCATTTTCGTGGTTTTGATAGAAGTTTTCATAAGTGACAAAAGAGTTTTTATAGATTTTGCCGTCAACTTCAAAATCGTCCATTTCAAAGTCACCTGCACGCATCTTAGTGTAAATATCTTGCGGTGCCCTGAAAACTTCGCTAAGATTAGTCAATGTTTTTTCAACTTCTGGTGAGATAAAGTGACTTTTCTTGATTTTGGCTTGACGAATGGCTGCACTAAAATGTGGATTCGCTTCAAGAGCATCAAGAATATCAGAATCAGCAGTAGCAAGAGCAGTGTCAAAGAAGCTGAGCTCTACGTTAGCTTTTGTAAAGAAATCAGCTCCAGCTTTGGCAATTTGAGCAAATTCTTCATTGCTGAAATCTGTCGTTTGTGGCATAAAAGCGTAATTGTCAATATGACTCATCTCGATGTAGATTTGCTCGATTTCATAGAGCGCACGAGTAAAGTCATCGACAGTTGAAAGTTTATCTTGGTAGTTTTTCGTGAAAAGATTAATATCTTCTAGTGTCTTTTCAATGTGACGTAGAAAATCTTCGCGGTCTTGGTAAAGAGCGCTTAAATCCCACAGTTCATTTTCAGAAAATTCAGAACGTTGTTTTAATTCCATGGTTTTACCTCTTCTTATAACATTATTATGGAACAGTATAGCAGAAAAAAGCGGTTAACTGAAAGGAGAGTCACTATTTTTCTAAAAAAATTTTTTAGCCAATCTTGTTTTTTAGTAAAGCGGTGAGATTACTTATCTAACAAGCTTTGTCAGGAATTCTTGCTAACAAGTTTCTTTAAAAAAGTCAGAAAATTATATAAAATAATGTGCAATTTATAGAAATTGGGTTACATTTTCCCTAAAAAGTGGTATGATTAAGTAGTACGCTTGTAATAAAGGATTAAAATCCGAACAAAAAAGGAGTGAAGAGTGTGACAATCCAAAAACTGGAGAACAATGATACCCAGTCGATCATTACCGAGGAAGTCAAAGTACTAAAAAGCTTACTCGATGAAACAACCCATCAAATGGTTGGTGATGAGGTATTCACTAAAATTCAAAACATTGTTGAATTGTCAGTAAGTGATGAATACGGCAAACTTGAAGAACTAGTAGCTCAGTTAACCAACGAAGAGATGGTTGTTGTGTCTCGTTATTTTTCAATTTTGCCACTGTTAATCAACATTTCTGAAGACGTTGACTTTGCTTATGAAATCAACTACCAAAATAATACAAATCAGGATTATCTTGGCAAACTCTCTATGACTGTTGACATGGTTTCAAAAAGCGAAAACTCTAAAGAAATCCTTGAAAACGTAAATGTTGTACCTGTCTTGACTGCTCACCCAACACAAGTTCAACGTAAAACGGTTCTTGAATTAACAAACCATATTCACGACCTTTTGCGTAAATATCGTGATGTGAAAGCAGGAGTAGTTAATCGCGATAAATGGTACACTGACTTACGCCGTTACATTGAAATCATCATGCAAACGGACATCATTCGTGAGAAAAAACTTAAGGTAAAAAATGAAATTACCAATGTAATGGAATATTACAATGGATCCTTAATTCAAGCGATTACTAAGTTGACGTCAGAGTACAAACGCTTGGCTGCTGAAAAAGGTATCGACCTAACAAATCCAAAACCTATCACAATGGGTATGTGGATTGGTGGTGACCGTGATGGTAACCCATACGTAACTGCTGAAACTCTTCGTTTGTCAGCTACTGTTCAAAGTGAAGTGATCATCAATTACTACATTGAAAAATTGACAGGTCTTTATCGCACATTCTCACTTTCAACAACGTTGACTAAAATCAGCCCTGAAGTTGAACGTTTGGCAGAATTATCAAGCGATAAATCAATTTATCGTGAAAACGAACCATACCGTAAAGCTTTCAACTACATCCAATCAAAATTGATTCAAACATTGATTGAATTGAAAGCTGGTCCAACTATTTCACGTCGTGCACTTGAAAATAGTAAACTTGGTTCAGACATTTACGCAAGCACTAACAACGCAAGTGTTATTGCTAAATATTTGCAAAACAAAGTTAATAAAGTTTCATCAGAACTTCAAGATGAAATTCCAAGTTATAAAACTGCTAAAGAATTTAAAGACGACTTGCTCACCATCAAACAATCATTGCTTGATAATGGAGATGATGCTCTCTTGACAGGTGACTTTAGCGAGTTGCTTCAAGCTGTTGATGTCTTTGGTTTCTACCTTGCAACAATCGATATGCGCCAAGATTCAAGCGTCAATGAAGCTTGTGTCGCAGAATTGTTGAAATCAGCAAATATCGTTGATGATTACAGCGCTCTTTCTGAAGAAGAAAAAGTTAAAGTCCTTCTTAAAGAATTGCAAGAAGACCCACGTACATTGTCATCAACAAATGCTAAAAAATCAGAACAACTTCAAAAAGAATTGGCTATCTTCCAAACAGCTCGTTACCTTAAAGATAAATTAGGTGATGAAGTTATCAAACAACACATTATTTCACACACCGAAAGTGTTTCTGATATGTTTGAATTAGCTATCATGCTTAAAGAAGTTGGACTTCTTGATAATCAAAAAGCGCGTGTTCAAATCGTGCCACTTTTTGAAACTATCGAAGACCTTGAAAACTCACGTGGTATCATGGAAGAATTCCTTGATTATGATATCGTTCGTCGTTGGGTTACAGCTAACAAAGGTTACCAAGAAATCATGCTTGGTTACTCAGATAGTAACAAAGATGGTGGTTACTTATCATCTGTATGGACACTTTACAAAGCTCAAAATGAATTGACTCATATCGGTTCAGAACGTGGTATTAAAGTGATATTTATCCATGGTCGTGGTGGTACTGTCGGTCGTGGTGGTGGTCCATCATATGAAGCAATCACATCACAACCATTTGGTTCTATTAAAGACCGCATTCGTTTGACAGAACAAGGTGAAATCATCGAAAACAAATACGGTAATAAAGACGTTGCTTACTACAACCTTGAAATGTTGCTTTCAGCGACAGTTGACCGTATCGTTACTCGTATGATTACAAATCCAGATGAAATCGATACTTTCCGTGAAACAATGGATGGCATTGTGACATACTCAAATGGCGTTTACCGTGACTTGGTATTTGGTAATCCACATTTCTACGATTACTTCTTCGAAGCTACTCCAATTAAAGAAGTATCAAGCTTGAACATTGGTTCACGTCCAGCTGCTCGTAAGACAATCACAGAAATCTCTGGTCTTCGTGCAATTCCTTGGGTATTCTCATGGTCACAAAGTCGCATCATGTTCCCGGGATGGTATGGTGTTGGTTCAGCCTTCAAACATTTCATCGATGCTGAAGAAGGAAACCTTGAAAAACTTCAACACATGTATGAAAAATGGCCATTCTTCCATTCACTTCTTTCAAATGTAGACATGGTATTGTCTAAATCAAATATGAATATTGCTTTCCAATATTCTAAATTGGCAGAAAGTGAAGAAGTTCGTAATGTCTTCAATGTTATTCTTGACGAATGGCAATTGACAAAAGATGTTATCTTGGCAATTGAAAAACACGATAACTTGTTGGAAGAAAATCCATCACTTCGCGCAAGTTTGGATTACCGTATCCCATACTTTAACGTTTTGAACTACATTCAAATTGAATTAATTAAACGTTTGCGCCATGATGAGTTGGACGAAGATTACGAAAAAATCATTCATACTACAATTAACGGTATTGCCACAGGATTACGTAATTCTGGTTGATATGTTTAACCAAGGTCAGGGTCTGGGATTAAGTTCTCAGACTTTGACTTTTTTTTAGTCCAGAAAGATGATATAATGTCATATGATAAATTCGAAGATATTATAGGTGACTCTATGAAAATTGATAAAAGGCATCTCCTAAATTATTCCATCCTAGTGCCTTATTTAATCCTCTCAGTAATTGGACTGATTGTTGTTTACTCAACCACTAGTGCGACGCTGGTGCAGTATGGAGTGAACCCATTTGCGTCAGTGCTGAACCAAGGTTTTTTTTGGATAATTAGTCTGTTTGCAATTGGTTTTATATATAAGTTAAAATTAAACTTTTTGAAAAACTCTCGTGTTTTGACAATGACCATGATGATAGAAGTAGTGCTCTTGTTGATTGCACGTTTCTTTACCAAGACCGTCAATGGTGCCCATGGTTGGATTGTTATTGGTCCTATTAGTTTCCAGCCTGCTGAGTATTTGAAAATCATCATTGTTTGGTTCTTAGCATTTACTTTTGCAAGGCGTCAAGAATTGATTTCGACATATGACTATCAGGCTTTGACTAAGCGTAAATGGTGGCCAACCAAGCTTAGTGATTTGAAAGACTGGCGCGTGTATTCATTAGTTATGGTTCTTTTGGTTGCAGCGCAGCCTGACCTTGGAAATGCAGCTATTGTCGTTTTGACTGGTTTGATTATGTATTCAATTAGTGGTGTTGGTTATCGCTGGTTTTCAGCCATTCTGGCTACCATTACAGCTTTCTCAACAGTCTTTCTTGGGATAATTGCTATTGTCGGGGTTGATAAGATGGGTAAAGTTCCAGTCTTTGGTTATGTTGCTAAGCGCTTCAGCGCTTTTTATAACCCATTTAAAGATTTGTCTGACTCAGGACACCAATTGGCGCATTCATACTATGCGATGAGTAATGGTGGCTGGTTTGGACGTGGTCTTGGAAATTCCATTGAAAAAGGTGGCTATCTTCCAGAAGCAACTACAGACTTTGTTTTCCCAGTTGTGATGGAAGAACTTGGTATGATTGGAGCAAGCCTCATCCTAGCTCTGCTATTTTTCCTAATCTTGCGAATCATGCATGTCGGAATCAAGGCTAAGAATCCATTTAACTCAATGATTGCTCTTGGGACTGGAGGAATGATTCTAATGCAAACCTTCGTTAATATTGGTGGTATTTCAGGATTGATTCCATCTACAGGGGTTACTTTTCCGTTCCTATCACAGGGAGGAAATAGTGTATTAGTCTTGTCGGTAGCAATTGGTTTTGTTTTGAATATTGATGCTAATGAAAAACGTGAAGAAATTTACCGCGAAGCAGAAGCAGAATTACAAGCCAAGCAATGACTTACCCAAATTCAAGAAGATAACGTTATTGATTTAGATAGTTTTTATTAATAATAGAAATTTCCTAAGAAATTAGGAGATTTTTTGTTAGAAAAGAAGGAAAAAAGTTTGAAAATGGAAATTTCTTTCATGTAAATATAAGCAAAAATAGTTATATTTTGCCTATTCACACTCTTACGAAATGAAGAAATCTTAAATTAAGCAGTAAAATACTTGCAATTCTTGCATAATTTGTTAAAATAGTAAGGTAAAGTTAGACTGTATTGCCTACTGTCTATCTATAAAATATATTTTATTGGAGGCTTTTACCCAAATGGCAAAAGAAAAATACGATCGTAGTAAACCACACGTTAACATTGGTACAATTGGACACGTTGACCACGGTAAAACTACTTTGACAGCTGCAATTACAACAGTTCTTGCTCGTCGTCTTCCAAGCGCAGTTAACACACCAAAAGACTACGCTTCTATCGATGCTGCTCCTGAAGAACGCGAACGCGGTATCACAATCAACACTGCACACGTTGAATACGAAACTGCTAAACGTCACTACGCTCACATCGACGCTCCAGGACACGCGGACTACGTTAAAAACATGATCACTGGTGCTGCCCAAATGGATGGTGCTATCCTTGTAGTAGCTTCAACAGATGGTCCAATGCCACAAACTCGTGAACACATCCTTCTTTCACGTCAAGTTGGTGTTAAACACCTTATCGTCTTCATGAACAAAATTGACCTTGTTGATGACGAAGAATTGCTTGAATTGGTTGAAATGGAAATCCGTGACCTTCTTTCAGAATACGATTTCCCAGGTGATGAACTTCCAGTTATCCAAGGTTCAGCACTTAAAGCCCTTGAAGGGGACACTCACTACGAAGACATCATCATGGAATTGATGGACACTGTAGATGAATACATTCCAGAACCAGAACGCGATACTGACAAACCATTGCTTCTTCCAGTCGAAGACGTATTCTCAATCACTGGTCGTGGTACTGTAGCATCAGGACGTATCGACCGTGGTACTGTTAAAGTCAACGACGAAGTTGAAATCGTTGGTATCCGTGAGGACATCCAAAAAGCTGTTGTTACTGGTGTTGAAATGTTCCGTAAACAACTTGATGAAGGTCTTGCAGGGGATAACGTTGGTGTTCTTCTTCGTGGTATCCAACGTGATGAAATCGAACGTGGTCAAGTTCTTGCTAAACCAGGTTCAATCCACCCACACACTAAATTCAAGGGTGAAGTTTACATTCTTACTAAAGAAGAAGGTGGACGTCACACTCCATTCTTCAACAACTACCGTCCTCAATTCTACTTCCGTACAACTGACGTTACTGGTTCAATCGAACTTCCAGCAGGTACTGAAATGGTAATGCCTGGTGATAACGTTACTATCGACGTTGAATTGATTCACCCAATCGCCGTCGAACAAGGTACTACATTCTCAATCCGTGAAGGTGGACGTACTGTTGGTTCAGGTATCGTTTCAGAAATCGAAGCTTAATTTTAGTTAATTAATTAAGTTCCCAGATAACAATTATTAGTCAGATAGTAATTGTGGAAAGAGTCCCGAAAAGGGCTCTTTTTTGCAATTTCTTTCATGATTATGTGTAAAAATCCCCTCGAACCTTTAAAAGATGCTGAAAATATGATAAAATAAGGGGGTAAATAAAAATAGAAGAGGTATGTGAAATGTCACGTAAACCATTTATCGCTGGTAACTGGAAAATGAACAAAAATCCAGAAGAAGCTAAAGCATTCGTTGAAGCAGTAGCTTCTAAATTGCCTTCATCAGAACTTGTTGAAGCTGGTATCGCAGCCCCTGCACTTGTCCTTTCAACAGTTCTTGCTGCAGCTAAAGATTCAAATCTTAAAGTCGCTGCTGAAAACTGCTACTTTGAAAACGCTGGTGCTTTCACTGGTGAAAACAGCCCTAAAGTATTGTCTGAAATGGGAACTGACTACGTTGTAATCGGTCACTCAGAACGTCGTGAATACTTCCACGAAACTGACGAAGATATCAACAAAAAAGCAAAAGCTATCTTTGCTAACGGTATGCTTCCAATCATCTGCTGTGGTGAAACTCTTGAAACTTATGAAGCTGGTAAAGCTGCTGAATTCGTAGGTGGACAAGTTTCTGCTGCACTTGCTGGATTGTCAGAAGAACAAGTTTCTTCACTTGTTATCGCATACGAACCAATCTGGGCTATCGGTACTGGTAAATCAGCTAGCCAAGACGACGCACAAAAAATGTGTAAAGTAGTTCGTGACACAGTTGCAGCTGACTTCGGTCAAGCAGTAGCTGACAAAGTTCGCGTTCAATACGGTGGTTCAGTTAAACCTGAAAACGTTGCAGCTTACATGGCTTGCCCAGACGTTGATGGTGCTCTTGTTGGTGGTGCATCACTTCAACCAGAAAGCTTCCTTGCTCTTCTTGATTTTGTAAAATAAGCAAGAATCATTGAAGCCATATTAAAAACTACTTGTCTTAGGACAAGTAGTTTTTTTGTACTAAAAAAGACTTGGATTTTATTTCCAAGCCTTTTATTTAGTAACGTCTAAGTAATTTTTTGAGATTATGAATAAGTTTGTATTTGAGAGGATGTGGGTAATAACGGAATGTTCCCATCTTACGAGTAATATAGCCGTTATAGTTTTGTTTAAAGCGTAGAACGCCGTCAGAACCGTCGAATTCTCCTGTAATACCTAAGAGGTTATAAGTGGTAATACCGCGTTTAATAGCTTCTAACATGACGTATTCTTGAAGAAGAGCTGGTGCGTAGAATTTATTGAACTCAGGGTATGAACCAGAAAAGAGATAGACAGCTTCTTGTTTGGTATAAACGAAGAGGCTACCCGCTAAGATAACGTTTTGTGAGCCATATTTTTCAATGAATGTTTTGGCTTCTGTAATACGTGTATCAAAGGTTGCTGATTGGCTTGATAATTCACGCAACTGATTTTGTTTCTTTTCAGAAGCATTATTATTTTCAATAGCTGTGCGAAGTTTCTCGATTCGTTTTTCAAGTTTAGCTTGGTCACTTTCAAGATGTTTGAGGTAATCTTGAAAATTAAGGCTTGCTACCATAAATTCACAAGCATCTCCAAAGCAATCATAGAAATCTTGATAGTAGTCTAGTGACTTATCGACATAGTCTCTTCGGTTAGATGTTGCAGAAGTGATTTCTTTGAAGAGTGGAAGTTCGCTACGATCAAGTCTTCGTAAGGTAATTCCAAATGTTTTAGCTTTCTTAACAAGTGGACGACCTTTTTTGCTGAATGATTTTAGTAAGGATTTTTCATCCAAATCAGTCAAATCTTTGACGTAATGCCAATCAGGCTCACCACCAGGGTAACCTGTCATAAGGCCATCGTGTTGGTAGCCTAGTGATGTGAAATCTTCAATTAAATTAATTCTTTCATCATCAGTTGGTTCACCGTTGGTGTCAAAGTGTTGATAGGTATCAAATGGTTTGACCAGTAATTCGATGGCACCATTTTCTTTAGCATAGCTTTGAAGGCTTTGGTAAAAGTTTTTTAAGTAAGATTGATTGCGAGAAGCAGGTCCAGAGTTGATCTCCATATGAAGGCCGCCAGCCACTGGTATACTGTAAAGGACACCAGCAACTTGGAGTTCATCAGCTTCTTTTAATCCAAGAAAAGTGACTTGATAGCCTCGTTTTTCAAGCAAATTTGCCATTTCGACAGATTGCATGAAAGATTTGTAGTTGACGGTATTACAAAAAGTCTCAAAAACTTTTTTATCGATAATCTCAAGAGACATTAATGGCTATTTCTCCTTTGTTTGCGAATGTTATAAGCCAAGTTTGATAGTTTGTAAAGCAAACCATTTACTGGAATGTTAAATTCACCGATGAATTCTTCAATTGTTGGATTGAAGTTTGATTTGAATTTAGTCAAACCGTCATCAAGTGTTCCTTCAACACCACCCATATTTGCCCAGATGATGCCATCAGCATAAGCATCTTCAAATACTTTTGGATAAAGTGAGTATTGAGGATAGAATTTCTTGAACTCGTCGTTCATACCAGCATAAAGCATTTCCATAACGTTACCGAATGAAACTGATAAGATACCTGCGATGATTAATTCATCAGGGTATTTTTCAACAAATTCTTCAAACTCAGTAATGTATTTTGTAACAGAATTTTTTTGTTGTGTTAACTTAGTCAAACGTTTTTTCTGATGTTCAGCAGTTTCAGCCAAGTCTTTTTCGATTTGAGCTAATTGTTCTTTGTATTCAGCCAAACGTTTTGGTAGGTTAACCTTTGCCAAGTGTAGGTAAGCATCATCACCATAAATTTCCATCATTTTACGGAAATAATCTTCGTTGCGAAGAGCAACACCTTTGCGGTTTTCTGTAAGAGCAACGACATCAGCAAAAGCCTTTACGTCATCGATTGTACCACGCGTAGTGATAACACCACGGTGAACGGCGTCTTTCATCAAACGTTTTGTGTGTTTAGGGAAAGTTGATGTCATGTCTTCTTGTGTGTAGACATTAGCTTGGAAACGCGGTTGGATGCTTTCAGCAATAGTTGTTGTGCGTCCAGTCCATTCGCAACCAGCAGCTTTTAAGTTGTCGATAGCAAGAAGTGTGTCTTTATTTTCATCAACTTCTTCACCAATTTTGTATTGTTTAAGCAACAAAGCTGGGTCTATTTTGATGAAAAGGGCATGTTTTGTTTTACCGTATTTTTTAAGTGATTTGATGACAAATGCAACGAGTTCTTTGTCACTGTAATCCATAATTGGTCCACGTGGGATGTAAAGCATAGTGAAGCCAAGTGGCAATGCTTTGATTAGGATAGAAGCAGAAGCAACTAATTGGTCATCTTTGTAAAAACCAATACGTTCGTTGTCCCAATTATCTTTAACTTTTTCCCAATTTGATGATTGTAAAAGGTTTGTTTGATTGCTTGATTTTGCAAAATTATCGTGTTCTTCAGCTGAGATACCGATTTTATAGCTATACATTATTTTAAGACCCACTCTCTAAGGGCGTGTGCAACGCCACTTTCTTCGTTTGATTTTGTGATATATTTAGCGATTTCTTTAAGTTCTGGTGTACCATTTTCCATAACAACTGGGTTACCAACCGCTTCTAACATGGCACGATCATTTTCGGCATCACCGATAGCCATGGTTTGTTCAGCAGTAAGCCCCATTTTTTCAGCAAGGTGCTTGATGGCATTCCCTTTGCTGGCTTTTTTGTTCATGAATTCTAGGTAAAATGGTGTTGATTTAACAATCGTGTATTTATCAAAGAATTCTTGTGGAATTTTTTCGATGGCAGCATCAAGAACTTCAGGTTCATCGATATACATCATTTTAATAATTTCTTTATCGCCCATTTCTTCTGGAGTGCGGTAAAAAATTGGCATATTAACCAAACTTGATTCGTGAACCGTGTATTTTCCAATATTACGGTTAGCCGTGTAAATACCTTGTTTCGTGATAGCATGCATGTGAACATCTAATTTACGGCTAAGGAATTCAATATCAAGATAGTCTTCGTAAGTCATGGTTTCCGTGATGATGTTTTCACCGGTTGACGTATCTTGGACTAGTCCACCATTGAAGGTAATAACATAATCGCCTTCTTCTTTTAGATTTAATTCGTTAAGAAGTGGCTGAACACCTGGAATAGGACGTCCAGTTGCGATAATGACCTTAACACCTTGTTTTTTAGCTTCTTGAACAGCTTCGAAAACTTCAGGTGTGACTTTACGGTCGTTGGTTAAGAGTGTGCCGTCGATATCGACAGCGACTAATTTAATAGACATAAGGTTAATTTACCCCTCCTAAAGAATCTCTACCTATATATCTTACTAAAAAGTGGCTTATTTGTCATGGGGAACACAAGGAATTCTAAGAGGTACCGTTTTCATTTTTAAAAAAGAAAAAGAAGTTAGGTGAAACCTAGACAATTTGTCATCAGTTTCATCTCTAACTTCTTAATTGGGTGAGACAAAATGATCATTTGAGATATAGCTCATAAATTCATTTTTTGTCTGTGTGAATAAGTCATCATCTCTGAGCATTTCTTTTGGGAAGTAGAAGCGTCTATCGCCATAAATTGTTCCTGTCAAGGCTTTTACAATCGGTGAGATGGTTGATAGCTCAACGACTGAGCCGTCTTGTTGAATCATGTTAATTTCAGTGCGAGGTTCTTTCTTTTCGGGGCGGTAAATATCGTAAGGAAGGTCAAAGTTAACATGAATTCCAGTGTAATAATCTGGATCAAAACCAACAGATTTTACCAATTCAACTAAATGACTGAGGTCTTTACGTGATTCTTCTTCGAAAGTTACTGATTTGAAAACTTTTCGGTTAACAAAACGGCTTGCTAAGTCTGCTAAAATATCATCTTCAGCAGATATCCAAGCTTGAAAATAAGTATTCATCACACCGTCATCTAGTGATAAATAATCAGCTAGACTAGCTTGATTGGCTAAAAAAGGGATGAGATTTGGTGACGTTTTTTCAAAGAAGTGGCTGTCTATGTGATAAAGGTATTTAGCACGTTTTAAGAGATTTTGCAGCAAGACTTCCATAGCTCGGCTAGCGGGGTGAAAATAGACTTGCATGTACATTTGAAAACGGCTGACGATATAGTCTTCAACAGCATGCATGCCATTATATTCAAAGACAATGCTGTCTTTTGTCGGACGAATAACACGCAAGATGCGTGTCAAATCAAATTGACCGTAGTTTGCTCCGCTGTAGTATGAGTCACGTAAAAGGTAATCCATTCGGTCGCAGTCAATTTGACTAGAGATAAGTTGCACCACTTGTTTGTTGTGGTAAGTGTGGTTAATGACACTAGCCACTTTTTCAGGAAAATCTGGCGATACCTGACGTAAAATGGCATTCACTTCGGTATCAGGACTAGTAATGATTTCTTGAGTAATGGCTTCATGGTCTGTGTCAAAAAGCTTTTCAAAAGTGTGTGAATAAGCGCCATGTCCAACGTCGTGCAAAAGCGCAGCTACCATAGTTAAAAGATCTTCATTAGTGTCCCAGATCTCAGGAAATTTGGCATCAAAAATCTCAGTCACTCGTCTAGCGATTTCATAAACACCTAAACAATGTGAAAAACGACTATGCTCAGCACCATGGAAGGTAAAAACAGTTGTCGAGACTTGTTTGACACGACGTAGTCGTTGAAATTCTTTACTATTGATGAGGTCGTAAATGACCGGATGATTGACCGTTATATAATTGTGAACAGGGTCACGAAATACTTTTTCATTCATAATTTCATTATAACAAAAAAGCTAAAAAGCCAAATTTCAAGTTCAAATTAGCCAGTCTGTAAAAACTCTTTAGGAGATTTATAATTGAATAGTTTCTTTGGATAGTTGTTAATCCAGTTTTCAATAAATGCGACTTGTTGTTGAGTCGCATTTTTGCTTCCCTTAGGTAACCAACGCCGGATGAGTCTATTATGATTCTCATTAGTACCACGCTCCCAAGAAGAATACGGGTGGGCATAATAGATATGAGTAGGGTCAAAAACTTCTGCTAAACGACTGAACTCAGCCCCGTTATCAGCTGTGATAGAGTTCATTTGATAATCCTTGAGGATTGCTTTCAGAGCTTGATTGACTGAAACCGCGGACTTATCGGGAATGAGTCGAATGATTTGATAACGACTCTTTCTATCGGTTAGAGTCAACAGACACTCGTTTTTTGCCCGTGTTTGAATAACCGTATCAATTTCAAAATCACCGATATTCTCACGCTTATTAATGCTTTCTGGTCGTTCCTCAATAGACTTTCCAGCTGGCTTAAAATTGGGACTAGCATGCTTTTTCTTAGCTTTCTCTTGTCGAGGATAAAGCATATCAGCCTTGGTCAATCCTAAGTGTCCATGATGAATCCAGTAGTAAATGGTGGAGATGGGAACAGGTATCCCTTTTGACTTTACCATCATCTCGGGAGAGTATTTCTGTTCGATGTAGTGAGTTATCTTTCCTTTGAGTCCCTTGGTTAGGGAGACTTGTTTAACAGAACGTTTGCGATTGTTTTGATAGGCTTTTTGAGCAAAATCAGCTGAGTAGATCACTTCAAATTTTCCTTTACGCACTTGTTGTCTAACCTGACCACGTTTGACTTCGTTGTGAATGGTTTGAGGAGCTTTAGCTAATCTCCTAGCGATTTCACGATTTGAGAGCCCTTCTTGAAGCCAACGTTCAATCATTCTACGTTCAGTTAGTGTTAAATGTTTACTTTTTGGTGTATAATAGTTTTGCATCTCAGAGTCTTTCTAATTGTTGTTGTGGTGATTACAATTATATCTCTCTGAGATGTTTTTTGATACCCTTAGGTGGCTAACTTCATTTTAGAACTTTCCAAAAAAGCTAAAAATGCTAAGTGTTTAACTCTTGAAATAATCTTGTTTACGAATGTTAAAAAATTGCTTATAATGGAATTTATGACAAATGAACTGATTTTACGTTTGATTCAATTTTTTTTGGTATTTTTGATTGTATGGATTTTTGTAAGTATTCTTTATCAAGCCAAGAAAAATAGAGTTAATTTAAAAGAAAAATTTTGGACTGGTCTTTGGATAGGTTACGTGACAGATTTGCTTGATACTCTTGGAATTGGAACATTTGCGACCAGTACCGCACTTTTTAAAGCGACTAAGCTTGTGAAGGATGATAAGAAAATTCCAGCGACTCTAGCAACAGCTCATGGAATTCCTGTGATGATTGAGGCGCTTTGCTTTATCACAATTGTCAAAGTTGAATTGCCAACTCTTCTGGCAATGGCTACAGCTTCTTTTACAGGCGCCTGTGTTGGAACACGTGTTACCAAAAATTGGGAAACGCGCCGAGTTCAAAGAGTTCTAGGCACTTTATTGATTGTAGCTGCAATGATTATGATTTATCGCATGTTTGCAAGTCCTGGCAGTGGGGCTAACGAAGGTGTCAGAGGTCTACATGGCATCCTTTTACTTGTTGGGGTGTGTTTTAATTTTGTGATTGGAATGTTAACAACGATGGGGCTTGGAAATTACGCACCTGAGTTGATTTTCTTTTCTATGGTCGGTATTAATCCATCAGTAGCTCTTCCTGTCATGATGCTTGATGCAGCAGTTATTTTATCTGGAAGTACGAGAGAATTTATCAAATCCGAACGTGTCAATTGGTCAGGAGTTCTAGGTATTATTATTGGGGGATCTTTTGGTGTTTTGACAGCAGCATTTTTCCTCAGTCAGCTAGATATTAATAACTTTAAAATCCTGATTATTCTTATTGCTATTTTTACAGGAATTACCTTACTTCGTTCATCAGTAATTAAGCGTTAAAACAGCGTTATTATTGGCTTTACGAGCAAAGAATTGGTATAATTTTAAAGAAAGGAAGAAGCTTACATTAAATGAAACTTCATATTAAAAATAAAATTGATTTAGATGGACAAGTTGAGTTAGTTGAGCAATCATATCCAGTTAAATTAACAGAAAAAAATGGTCATATCTATCTCACTTATACCAATGAAGAAAAAGAAACGGTTATGCTGAAGTGTAATGACCAAGAATTGATTATGACACGTTTTTCAACGCCAAAATCAATCATGCGATTTCATCGTGAAACGCCAGCTTTAGTTACTATTCCGACACCTGTTGGTTTGCAACATTTGCAAACACAAACAAGTGTTTATGAGTTGGATACGAAAGAGCAAAATCTTAAAATCCATTATCAGTTAAAACAGCTCGAAGGGGATAGTGTTTTTGCTAATTATCAGCTAGAAATCAAGTGGCTGTAATCCTAACCAAAGCTTGATATATCAAGCTTCAATGGTTGTAAGATTAGTTGACAAACGTTTTAAAAATTGATATGATTACTCTGTATTCAAGGGAGTAGCAGACGGGTAAAACCCGTGACATGGTCGTCATTACGAAAGAAATTTCCGGCCCTGTCTTAAACAGCGAGACTTGTTTTAAAAAACAGGTCTCTTTTTCTATAGAGGAGACCATAGGAGGAAACTATTTTGTCTAAAGAACAAAGTAAAGCTCTGTTTTATACACAGAGCAAAGATGAAACATTGGAAACTCTAGAGTCATCACGTGATGGTTTGTCTACAGCTGAAGCTCAAAAACGCTTAGACGAGTACGGTCACAATGAACTTGATGAAGGTGAAAAACGTGGTTTGTTTGCGAAATTCATCGATCAGTTCAAAGATTTGATGATTATCATTTTGTTGGTCGCTGCGGCTCTTTCTGTTGTTACAGAAGGAATGCACGGATTGACAGATGCCTTAATTATTCTTGCTGTTGTCATCTTGAACGCAGCCTTTGGTGTTTACCAAGAAGGTCAAGCAGAAGCAGCGATTGAAGCACTAAAAGACATGTCTAGTCAGATTGCGCGTGTTCGTCGTGATGATCATGTGGTGGAAATTGATTCACGCGAATTAGTGCCTGGTGATATTGTTATGCTTGAAGCTGGGGATGTTGTTCCAGCAGATATGCGTCTTTTAGAAGCTGCGTCATTGAAAATTGAAGAAGCAGCTTTGACTGGTGAATCAGTTCCAGTTGAGAAAGATTTGTCTGTTGAGGTTCCAGCTGATGCAGGTATTGGTGACCGTGTGAATATGGTTTACCAAAATTCGAACGTCACTTATGGACGAGGTGTTGGTGTAGTTGTTAACACTGGTATGTTTACTGAAGTTGGTAAGATTGCTGATATGCTTGCCAATGCCGATGAAACAGATACACCACTTAAACAAAGCCTTAATCAATTGTCTAAAGTATTGACTTACTTGATTGTTGGAATTGCTGCTGTTACTTTCCTTATCGGTGTCTTTGTCCGTGGTGAAGCTCCACTTAACGGACTAATGGTTGCGGTAGCTCTTGCGGTAGCTGCTATTCCTGAAGGTTTGCCAGCTATTGTAACAATCGTTTTGTCAATGGGGACAACAACATTGGCTAAACGTAATTCTATCGTTCGTAAATTGCCAGCTGTAGAAACACTTGGTTCTACGGAAATCATTGCCTCAGATAAAACTGGGACATTGACAATGAACCAAATGACAGTTGAAAAAGTGTACACAAATGGTCAATTGCAAAATGCTACTAGCGAAATTGCAGCTGATAATAATACACTTCGTATCATGAACTTTGCTAATGATACTAAAATCGATCCAAATGGAAAATTAATTGGAGACCCAACTGAAACAGCACTAGTTCAATTTGGTCTTGATCATAGTTTTGATATTCGTGAAGTTCTTAAAAAAGAACCACGTGTGGCAGAATTGCCATTTGATTCTGAACGTAAATTAATGTCAACGATTCACAAAGAAGCTGATGGTAAATACCTTGTTGCTGTTAAAGGTGCACCAGATCAATTGCTTAAACGTGTGACTCGCATCGAAGAAAATGGTCAAGTTCGTGATATTACAGCTGATGAGAAGCAAGCTATTTTGCAAGTCAATAAAGACCTTGCAAAACAAGCTCTTCGTGTTTTGATGATGGCTTATAAATATGTTTCTGAAGTGCCAACGCTTGAATCAGAAATTGTTGAGTCTGATTTGATTTTCTCAGGTCTTGTCGGAATGATTGACCCAGAACGTCCAGAAGCAGCGAAAGCTGTTGCTGTTGCTAAGGAAGCTGGTATTCGTCCAATTATGATTACTGGTGACCACCAAGATACAGCAGAAGCTATTGCTAAACGTCTTGGTATCATTGAAGATGACGGTCAAGACCACGTCTTCACAGGTGCTGAACTTAATGAATTGTCAGATGAAGAATTCCAAAAAGTTTTCAAACAATATTCAGTTTATGCACGTGTGTCTCCTGAACACAAAGTCCGTATCGTTAAAGCTTGGCAAAATGAAGGTAAAGTTGTTGCCATGACTGGTGACGGTGTTAATGATGCACCATCACTTAAGACAGCTGATATCGGTATCGGCATGGGGATTACTGGTACAGAAGTTTCTAAAGGGGCTTCTGACATGGTCCTTGCTGATGATAACTTTGCAACGATTATCGTCGCTGTTGAAGAAGGACGTAAGGTCTTCTCTAATATCCAAAAATCAATTCAATACCTTCTTTCAGCTAATATGGCAGAAGTCTTCACAATCTTCTTTGCCACACTATTTGGTTGGGATGTTCTTCAACCTGTACACCTTCTTTGGATTAACTTGGTAACAGATACGCTACCAGCGATTGCGCTTGGTGTTGAACCAGCTGAACCAGATGTGATGACTCACAAACCTCGTGGACGTAAATCAAACTTCTTTGATGGTGGGGTTATGGGCGCAATTATCTATCAAGGTATTTTCCAAACTTTACTTGTTTTAGGTGTTTACGGATGGGCATTGATGTTCCCAGAACATGCTTCAAACCGCATGATGCACGAAGATGCTTTGACAATGGCGTTTGCAACCCTTGGTTTGATTCAATTGCTCCATGCCTTTAACGTTAAGTCTGTTTACCAATCAATCTTTACAGTTGGAGCTTTCAGAAATAGAACCTTTAACTGGGCAATTCCAGTAGCCTTCTTACTATTGATGGTTACTATTGTAGTGCCCGGATTTAACCAATTATTCCACGTTTCACACTTGAGTGTGACACAATGGTTAGCGGTCATCATCGGAAGCTTGCTCATGACTGTTTTGACAGAAATTGTTAAGGCTGTTCAACGAGCTCTTGGTCAAGATGAAAAAGCTATTTAAGTTAGACTAATTATTAGCTAGGACAAATTGTCCTAGCTTTTTTGCTTTCTGAAAACTTTGAAAAATTTATGGTAGAATATTCTGGGGAGGCTTTCATGATTAAAGCAATTATATTTGATATGGATGGTGTTTTATTTAACACTGAGAATTTTTATTTTGACCGTCGTGATGCATTTTTAGGGAGTAAAGGTATTTCTATCAAACATTTGCCACCTAAATTTTTTGTTGGTGGGCGTATGGATCAGTTCTGGGAAAAGATCTTAGGTGACAAGATTTCAGACTATGATACAAAGGTATTAGAAGCAGAATACACTGCTTATAAGAATGTTCATCGACCAGATTATAATCAATTAGTTTTTCCAGATGCTAAAAAAGTTTTAGCTGATTTAAAGGCAAAAGGATTTGTCTTAGCATTGGCTTCAAACACTGTGCGAAAAGATGTTGAACGAGCTTTGACAAAATGTGGTTTGATTGAATATTTTACTTACATTTTGACAGGCGATGATTTTAAAGAAGGTAAACCAAATCCTGCAATTTACAACGCTGCTTGTGTTAAATTAGGATTCGATAAAGGTAATATTGTTATCATTGAAGATAGTCAAAAAGGAATTCAAGCTGGAGTAGCAGCTGGTGTTCGTGTGATTGCCATCCGTGATAAAGTATTTGGCATTGACCAATCACAAGCTAGCCTTTTGGTTGATAGCTTAACCGAAGCTATGCAAGTAATTGAAAAAGAAGCCTAAGTTGTTATATTAAAACTAATTATTTTAAGTAAAATTAGTCAAGAAAAGAAAGTGCCTGTTAGTGGTAGCCAATAGCAATTTTATAGGCTTTATGATAAAATAAAAAAGCAGTAGAGAAATCTATTGAGGCTTAAAAGTACAAAGTTTAGCCGATTTTAGATTGAACTAATTAGGTTTTAAAGGCAGAGTTTAAATTCCTGTTTTTATCTTGCTTTCTTAACGAACTTAATATCTTAATAAAAGGAGTTATCTCATGGAAGTGGCTGAAATTCGCCAAAAAATAGTAGAAAATCAAGAGAAGTTGACTAGCTTCAGGAGGTCTCTTTGACTTAGATCGTTTGGAAGAAGACATTGCGCTTCTTGAAAATAAAATGACTGAGCCAGATTTTTGGAACGACAACATTGCAGCACAGAAAACATCTCAAGAATTGAATGGTTTGAAACAAACCTATGAAACATTTAACGAGATGCAAGAATTGTCTGATGAAACAGAACTTTATTTAGAAATGTTAGATGAAGATGATTCTATTCAAGCTGAGTTAGAAGAAACTCTTGAAAAACTTGATAAAATCATGACAAGTTATGAAATGACACTTCTTCTATCAGAACCATACGACCGTAATAATGCTATCTTGGAAATTCACCCAGGATCAGGTGGTACGGAAGCTCAAGACTGGGCTGATATGCTTTTCCGTATGTATACACGTTATGGAAATGCCAAAGGCTTTAAAGTTGAAACCCTTGACTACCAAGCTGGTGATGAAGCTGGTATCAAATCAGTGACTCTTTCTTTTGAAGGTCCAAATGCATATGGTCTTTTGAAATCAGAAATGGGTGTTCACCGTTTGGTTCGTATCTCACCATTTGATTCAGCTAAACGTCGTCACACATCATTCTCTTCTGTCGAAGTAATGCCAGAATTGGATGATACGATTGAAGTTGAAATTCGTGATGATGATATCAAGATGGATACTTTCCGTTCAGGTGGTGCTGGTGGACAAAACGTCAACAAGGTTTCTACTGGTGTCCGTTTGACCCACATTCCAACAGGAATCGTTGTTGCGTCAACTGTTGACCGTACTCAATACGGTAACCGTGACCGCGCCATGAAAATGTTGCAAGCAAAACTTTATCAATTAGAACAAGAGAAAAAAGCGCAAGAAGTGGATACTCTTAAAGGTGATAAAAAAGAAATCACTTGGGGAAGTCAAATCCGTTCATATGTCTTCACTCCATATACAATGGTTAAAGACCACCGTACAGGCTATGAGGTTGCTCAAGTTGATAAAGTCATGGATGGTGACATTGATGGCTTCATCGACGCTTTCTTGAAATGGCGAATTGATTAATTTAAAAGTAAAATTTTAGGATAACAAAATCGTAAAGGAAAATACAAATGGCATTAATTGAAATGAAAGGTGTAGCTAAAAAGTATCACCGCTCAACAACTGCTTTGAGAGATATTAATGTATCTATCAACCCAGGTGAATTTGTTTATATTGTTGGTCCTTCTGGTGCTGGTAAATCAAGTTTCATTAAATTGCTTTACCGCGAAGAAAAAGTCTCTGCTGGGACACTTAAAGTTGGGGAATTTAACCTTACAAAAATGAAAAAACGTCAAATCCCGATTTTACGTCGTAGCATTGGCGTTGTCTTCCAAGATTACAAACTTCTTCCTAAGAAGACTGTTTTTGAAAACGTTGCTTATGCCATGCAAGTAATTGGTGAAAAGCCACGTGAAATCAAAAAACGTGTGCCTGAAGTGCTTGAACTTGTCGGGCTTAAACACAAAATGCGTTCATTCCCTGATCAACTCTCTGGTGGTGAACAACAACGTGTGGCAATTGCGCGTGCCATCGTTAACAATCCAAAAGTTTTGATTGCTGACGAACCAACTGGTAACCTTGACCCAGAAATTTCTTGGGAAATCATGCAATTGTTAGAACGTATCAACCTTCAAGGAACAACCGTTCTAATGGCAACACACAACAAACAAATCGTTGATAACCTTCGCCATCGCGTTATCGCAATTGAAGAAGGACGTATTGTACGTGATGAAGAGGAAGGAGAATACGGATATAATGATTAGAAACTTTTTCCGCCACTTATGGGAATCTATTAAAAGTTTAAAACGAAACATCTGGATGACCATTGCATCAGTCAGCTCAGTTGCGATTACATTGACACTTGTTGGTATTTTTGCAGCTGTGCTTTTGAACGTTGAAAAAATTGCTCAAGGTATTGAAAATAATATTCAAATTAATGTTTATTTGAATGTCAACTCTGCTGATAATTCAGAAACAAAAACAAATGAAGTTGGTGAAACTGTTCAAAATGATTCTTATCACCAAGTTTATGACCAAATCAATGCACTTTCTGGTGTAAAATCAGTTACTTTCTCAAGTAAAGATGACCAATTAGCTAAATTGAAAGAAACATATGGTGATGACTGGACAATGTTCGATGGAGATTCAAATCCATTGCAAGATGTTTACGTTGTAGAAGCGACATCAGCATCAAAAGTTAAGAAAGTAGCTAATAAAATTTCTAAAATTGAAGGTGTTGAATCAGTTAACTATGGTGGTTCAAACTCAGATCAACTCTTCAAGATTTCTAAATTTATCCGAACATGGGGAGCTGCTGGTACTGTTCTTCTTGTTGTTGTAGCTATTTTCTTGATTTCAAATACAATTCGTATGACTATCATGTCTCGTCACCGCGATATTGAAATCATGCGTTTAGTTGGTGCGAAAAACTCTTATATCCGTGGCCCATTCTTCTTTGAAGGTGCTTGGGTTGGTTTGTTTGGAGCGATTGTTCCATCAATCATTATTTACTTCGGCTATAAAGCTGTTTACGCATCAGTAAATCCACAATTTGAAGTACAAGGATTGACTCTTTACCCAGCTGACACATTTCTTCCAATGATTATTGGTGGTATGTTCGTTGTAGGTATCCTTATCGGATCACTTGGTTCAGTTATCTCAATGAGACGTTATCTTAAAATTTAATAGAAAAAAACAACTTCTGAAAATCAGAAGTTGTTTTAATTTATAAAATTTGTAATAGCTGTAGCAATTTCTTTTTCTTGTTCTTTTTGAGAAATGCTTGCTTTTCCGTCTTTTGCTTGGTGACCATAATCTCCAAATTTGCTGTGGTTACCTCCAGAGATATTGACGTATTTTGTATCTTGTGGAAGTCTCTTTTTAGCTTTGTTATACTGGTCCCATTTAAGGATTTTATCTTTGCTAGCTGTGATTGAGAGAACTTTTAGCTTGTCTTTTGATAAGTCTGTTTTCTCACTTGGATAGCTTGCAAGAAGAATTAAACCAGTAACGTCTGTTTTGGCTGCATCAGCGTTCATGCAGGCAACAACGCCACCTAGTGAGTGTCCAGCGAGGTAGACATTTTTTAAGTTCTTTTCTTTGATGACGGTTAAAGCTTTTTTACTCGATAGCACAGGAAGATTTAGGGGTGTTTTCAAAATGTAAACATTATATCCTGACTTGGTTAAATCATTAGCTAAGCCAGCGTAGGCTTTTTCCTCAACGACAGCACCTTGATAAAAGATAATAGTTGCTTTTGTGCTTTCTTTACTTTCAAACAGTAGATAGTCTTTGGTGATTTTAGCGGATTTAGCAGTTGCCATAGAACTTTGATGTGCTTGGTAGGTTTTATAACGAATAAAACCAAAGCCTAGAACAAGCAGAGTTGTTAAACAAACTAAAAAATAGAGTAGATATTTTTTAGTTTGTTCATAGTGTGTTAAAATACGGGTTAAAATTCTTTTCATGTGCAATAGTCGTTTCACGACCATGGCCAGGGTATACGGTGAAGTGATTTGGAAGGCTAAAGAGTTCAGTTTCGATACTATTTAGTAATTGTACTGTGTTACCAGTTGGCAAATCAGTACGCCCAATGGTTTCACGAAAGAGCGCATCACCGGTGATAACAAGCTCATCATCAGGGAAAACTAGTGAAACACTTCCCCACGAATGTCCTGGTGTTTGACGTGCTTGAAAACGAAAACCAGCTAATACATAATCTTCTTGATATTGGAAGTGGTGTTCAGCAGGTTTTAAAATCACATCATCCATATCAGTATGACGGTCTAAGCCTGAAAAGTTATCTTTTGGGGAATAAAGCCAAGACGCTTCTTTTTCAGAGATATAAACAGGTGGCTGCCCAAAAGTATCACGAATCACATCAAGCCCCATGATATGGTCGTAATGAGCGTGGGTGATTAAAATAGCAGCTACAGGCTTATCAATAGCCGTAATTTTTTCTTTAATTTTATCTGTATTGCTACCAGGGTCAACAACAATGATAGCTTGGTCATTGACCAATAAGTAGGTATTTTCACGTGCAACGTGGTTTAATAATCTAAAAATCTTCATAAAAAAAGTGTATCAAAAAAGTCTTTAAAAGTCATACAATCTCTTTTGCTAAAAGCCATTTTTTCACTATCTTATTTTTTGGATTAGGTGAATGTGGGCTTTAAAAATGGTATAATTTAAATGTTATGATGCAAGTTAATTCTCAAAAATATGCTGTTGTGGATTTGGAGGCAACAGGTGCCCATGCAATGGCAGAAATTATTCAGGTTGGCATTGTCATTATTGAAAATAATCAGATTGTGAAGACCTATCAAACGGATGTTAATCCGCACGAGGTCTTAACTGAACACATTATTCATTTAACGGGGATAACAGATGAGCAATTGGCAAAAGCGCCAGATTTTTCACAAGTTGCTCAAGAAATTTATCACTTGATTTCGGATTGTGTTTTTGTGGCTCACAATGTGAAATTTGATGCCAATCTTTTAGCAGAAAAATTATTCTTAGAAGGGTACGAATTACGTACGCCACTTGTAGATACGGTTGAGCTATCACAAGTTTTTTATCCAACTCTTGAAAAATATACACTAGGACATTTAGCAGATGTTTTACAACTAGATTTGACAGATGCGCACACGGCTATTTCTGATGCTTATGCGACTGCTCAGCTATTGTTAAAACTAAAAGAAAAAATGGAAAGTCTGCCAAAAGAACTGCTAGAACAACTCTTGCCTTTTTCTGATAATCTCTTATTTGAAACGGGGATGTTGGTTGAGGAGAGCTTTAAAAAAGCAAAAGTCATGTCAAAAAAAGACTACCAAGAAGTTAGTGGTTTGATTTTACGACGTGCTAAAACCATTGGCAGTGAGCGTAAGCTGTCTGATGATTTTGAGTTAAATATGGCGCTTTTAGGCTTGGATGCGCGTGAGAAGCAAACTCGCTTTGCTCAGATGGTTAAAGATGATTTTCAAAGTTCAAAAATCTCATTCTTAGAAGCTCAGGCTGGTCTCGGAAAGACTTATGGATATCTTTTGCCACTTTTGCAGTTAGCACAAGATGAACAAATTATTGTTTCAGTGCCAACAAAAATTTTGCAAGACCAAATCATGGCCAATGAAGCTAAAAAGATTCAAGAAGTCTTTCACATTTCTTGTCAATCCATCAAAGGACCTGGCAACTATATTAAGTTAGATTCTTTTGCTGAAACCTTGCACCGAGAAGGGGATAATCGCTTAGTTAATCGCTACAAGATGCAATTGCTTGTCTGGTTGACTGAGACCTTAACGGGTGATTTGGACGAAATCAGACAAAAATACTCCTTTGAAACTTATTTTGAACAGATTAAGCATGATGGGAATCTGAGTGAAAAATCCTTGTATAAGGATGTCGATTTTTGGAATCGCACTTATGAAAATGCTAAGCACAGTAAGCTTTTAATTATTAATCATGCGTATTTCTTAGAACGTGTTCAAGATGATAAGGCTTTTGCGGCTAAGAAAATTTTGGTATTTGATGAAGCGCAAAAATTGATTTTGAATCTAGAACAATTTTCACGTCGCCGTGTTAATGTAACGCAGTTGATTCAAAAACTTGAAAAGCATTTGGATGCTGCTCTTCCGACGCTTGAAAAACGTTTGATTGAAAGCTTATCATTCCAACTAAGTCATTTAGAAACTCGTTTTTATCAAAATCAAGAAATTTATGTGACGACAGAAGATGCTCACCGAGTAGAACAAGCTGCTAAAGAGTTGCTTGCTCTTAATCCTGAGTGGCGTTATCTGTGCTTGGAAGATTTGTTAGCTTTATTTGCACAGCCATTTACGGATTTTTGGTTTGAGACAAGTTTTGAAAATGAAAAACGTCAGACCTATTTGAATGCAAGTAGTGGTGAACTCTTGAATTTCCAAGACTTCTTGCCAGAAACACGCAAGACTTACATGGTTTCTGCGACTCTGCACATTAGTCCGCAAGTTAGTCTAGCAGATTTGCTTGGCTTTGAGCAGTATCATTACATGAGCATTGAGCGCGAGAAGCAAACGTCACAACGCATTTGGATTGATGAAGAAATGCCAAATGTTGCTGAAATTTCTGATGAAGCATACGCTGATGCGATTGCTGAGCGAATTTATCAGATTAGACAATTAGATGAGCAGATGCTAGTGCTATTTAACTCTAAGAAAGCCATGTTTGATGTTTCTGAACGTTTGGATGAGATGGAACTTCATCATCTGACACAAGAGAAAAACGGGACAGCTTACAATGTTAAGCGTCGTTTTGAACGCGGTGAAAGTCATATTTTACTTGGGACTGGTGCTTTCTGGGAAGGTGTGGACTTTGTGCAATCTGATAAAATGATTGAGGTTATTACACGTTTACCGTTTGAAAATCCTAAGGATTTATTTGTTCAGAAAATCAGTAATCATTTGCTAGCGCAAGCTAAATCGCCTTTCAATGATTATTCTTTGCCGTTAGCTATTTTAAAACTAAAACAAGCTATCGGAAGAACTATGCGACGTGAGAAGCAACGCTCGGCGGTGCTTTTGCTTGACCCACGAATTTTGACAAAATCGTACGGAAGAATCATCAATGATGCTTTATCTGAAGAATTTTACATTTCTCATCAAAAATTTTCAAAGAGTCTCACTGAAATAAAGAATTTTCTGCTATAATAAAAGAGATAAACAAAAGGGGAGAAGTAAATGAAAAAATTAACACCAGTAAAACAGTATTTACTTGGTTTTAGCTTGATTTTATTAGTTCTCTTGCTTTCTGCTGCAACTGTTTTGGATTTAGCGATTCAGCCAAAACGTCGCGCAGAAAAACTAGCGACCCAAGTAGCCATTGAAAAAGCTGATTTGGTTCAAACATCTTCTGTTGACCTTTACAATGGTTCTAAGACCTATTACAGTGTTTTTGGAACGACAGCCTCAGGTGATCAGAAGATTGTTGCTGTAGGTGAAGACAATGGTAAGGTATTTGTCTATTCTGTCACTGATGGGATTAATCGTAAGCAAGCTGAGCAAGTAGCAGCTGCTAATGGTGCAACTGGCATTTCAAAAGTTGTTTACGGAATTGATGGCAAGACTCCAATTTGGGAAGTCACAGCTACTGATGGTTATTATCTTGTGAATTTTGAAACAAGTGAGCTCGTGAAGAAGGAGGGCATATGACAAACTTATCAAATCGCGTGTTGAACATGGAAGAAAGTGTGACTTTAGCAGCGAGTGCGCGTGCCAAAGCCTTGAAAGCGCAAGGACGTGATATTTTATCACTAACTTTAGGAGAACCAGATTTTGTAACTCCTAAGAATATCCAAGATGCAGCAGTTGAAGCTATTCAAAATGGTAAAGCAAGCTTCTACACTGTCGCTTCTGGTCTTCCAGAATTGAAGGATGCAATCAACAATTACATGGAAAATTTCTACGGTTATTCAGTTAATCGTAATCAAGTGGTTGTTGCAACAGGCGCTAAATACATTCTTTATACTTTCTTTACAACTGTTCTTAATCCAGGCGATGAGGTTATTATTCCAACACCATGTTGGGTGTCTTATGTCGATCAAGTTAAAATGGTTGATGGTGTTCCCGTAACAGTTGCGACAACTGAAGCAAATAACTTCAAAGCTACTGTTGAACAACTTGAAGCTGCTCGTACAGATAAAACAAAGGTTTTATTATTGAATTCACCATCTAATCCAACTGGTATGATTTACAGCCGTGATGAATTAGAAGTAATTGGTAATTGGGCTGTTGAACACAACATCTTAATCTTGGCAGACGATATTTATGGTCGTTTGGTATATAATGGAAATGAATTTACACCAATTTCAACAATTTCTGAAGCTATCAGAAATCAAACAGTTGTTGTAAATGGTACTTCAAAAACTTATGCCATGACTGGTTGGCGTGTTGGTTTTGCGGTTGGTAATGAAGAAATCATTTCAGGTATGGCAAGAGTTATCAGCCAAACAACATCAAACTTAACGGCAGTTTCACAATACGCAGCAATCGAAGCATTTACTGGTTCACAAGATTCTATTGAAGTTATGCGTAAGGCTTTTGAAGAACGTCTTAATACCATTTATCCATTGCTTTGCGAAGTTCCTGGTTTTGAAGTGATTAAACCTCAAGGTGCTTTCTATCTTTTCCCTAACGTGAAAAAAGCGATGGAAATGAAAGGCTTCACTGATGTGACTGCTTTTACAACAGCTATTCTTGAAGAGGCAGAAGTAGCTCTTGTTACTGGTGCTGGTTTCGGTGCTCCTGAGAATGTTCGTTTGAGCTATGCGACTGATATGGATACTTTGAAAGAAGCTGTAAGACGTTTGAAAGCATTCATGGAAAAATAAGATGTCCAAAAAACGAAAACTTATTATTGCATTAGTTGCTTTTTCAGGAATTGTTGCAGTTGGACTTGGCATTCATTTTAAACCAACTTCCCCAGAATTAACCAAACTGGGGGATTACTCGGTTACTTCCAAGGGCATGCGTTTTGAAATTGATCTGGCTAGCAACAGCACAACTGGTTATACTTGGACTGCCAGTGATGTGAATAAGGAAAATTGCACCTTAGATGATATTGTTTATCAAGCTTATCCTAGTAAAGACAATCGAGTAGGGTCTGATGGCTACAGTCGTGTGACCGGAAAAGTCAAAGAAGCTGGTCAGACGCAATTTCATTTAACCTATTGCCAAGATTGGGAAGGCGGTAAAAAAGAATTGACTTACCGCATTACTATCAGTAGTTCAAAAACTAAAATTAATAAGATTAAACTGACAAAAGTGTCAGAGTAATATTTGAAAAGAGGAATTATGTCTAAAGATTACGTATCAATTATTGATGTTAAAAATCATGTTGGTGAAGAAGTCACAATCGGGGCTTGGGTAGCTAACAAATCAGGAAAAGGAAAAATTGCTTTCTTACAACTTCGTGACGGGACAGCATTCTTCCAAGCAGTTGCTTTCAAACCAAACTTTATTGAAAAATATGGTGAAGAAGAAGGAACTGAAAAATTCAACACAGTTAAACACCTTAGCCAAGAAACTTCTATCCTTATTACAGGTATCGTTAAAGAAGATTCACGTTCAAAATTTGGTTACGAACTTGATGTGACTGACCTTAAAATCGTTGGTTATTCAGAAGATTACCCAATCACTCCAAAAGAACACGGTACTGATTTCTTGATGGATCACCGTCACTTGTGGTTGCGTTCACGTAAACAAATGGCTATCATGCAAATCCGTAACGCTATCATCTACGCTACATATGATTTCTTTGATAAAAATGGTTTCATCAAATTTGATAGCCCAATCTTGTCAGGAAACGCTGCTGAAGATTCAACAGAATTGTTTGAAACTGACTACTTTGGTACACCTGCTTACTTGAGCCAATCAGGTCAATTGTACCTTGAAGCTGGTGCTATGGCACTTGGTCGTGTCTTTGACTTTGGTCCTGTATTCCGTGCTGAAAAATCAAAAACTCGTCGTCACTTGACTGAGTTCTGGATGATGGATGCTGAATATTCATTCCTATCACACGAAGAATCTCTTGATCTTCAAGAAGCTTACGTTAAAGCCCTTATCCAAGGTGTTCTTGACCGTACTCCACAAGCTCTTGAAATTTTGGAACGTGATATTGATTTGCTTAAAAAATACATTGCAGAACCATTCAAACGTGTATCTTACGATGATGCTATCGATCTTCTTCAAGAACACGAAAATGATGAAGATGCTGATTACGAACACCTAGAACACGGAGACGACTTTGGTTCACCACACGAAACTTGGATTTCAAACTACTTTGGTGTACCAACATTTGTTATCAACTATCCAGCAAGCTTCAAAGCCTTCTACATGAAACCAGTTCCTGGTAACCCAGAACGCGTCTTGTGTGCTGACCTTCTTGCACCAGAAGGATACGGAGAAATCATCGGTGGTTCAGTTCGTGAAGATGACTACGATACACTTGTTGCTAAAATGGATGCTCTTGGTATGGATAAATCAGAATATGAATTCTACCTTGACCTTCGTAAATATGGTTCAGTGCCACACGCTGGATTCGGTATCGGTATCGAACGTATGGTAACATTCGTAGCTGGAACTAAACACATTCGTGAAGCTATTCCATTCCCACGTATGCTACACCGTATTAAACCTTAGAAAGTTGACCACGACGCTTTTAGAATGGGAATGAAACTTTTTCATTCTAGAAGCTAGTCAGTCCTTTAGCTAAGTGCCAATAGGACTTAGCGTGTCAAATCAGCGGAGCGAAGTGAGGCGAGATTTGACTAAGGAATGATATTAAACCTTAATAAATAAAGATTATTAAAGCCTGAACTTTTGAGTTCAGGCTTTTTAAGTTTGTTTAAGGAATATTTGCTAAAATTTTCGTAAGAGGTGATTGACATGATAACTTATATCGCGAAAATTACCTTTTTTGATAAGACATTTTGTATTGCACTAGACCTAAGAAGGGTTTCACACCCGCTTTTAGAACAGATTAAACGACAAGTAGGTTTAGTTGAGCATGATTTACAAATCTGGCAAGAAGCTCTTTCAGATAGCTTTAAAAGCTTAATAAGTGATACTTTCTTTAGTAAAACGTTTTTTATCAGAGCTTTGCAGGAACACTTTTCTGATTTAGGAAAGCACGAGGCAATTGCTTCGATTACTTGCCAGACCTTGACATAAGTTAAAATCCCAGCCAAATTGGTTGGGATTTTTTTTAGTTTTTAGCAGTCATAAGGTTTGGCGCAAAAGTTTTGAGTGATTTGATGATAGCAAGTACTAAAGCAAGGCTAATGAGACGGTCAGCATAGTCAGTAATGGCTTGAACCAAAACTAAACTTGCTGTCATGTCAATGCCTAAGCCGTGAAGAATTTGTGCCAAGATGCCAGAACCACTTGAAGTAATACCATGGAAAAGAATGACTGTGATACTTGATGAAACAACTGTTCCAGGAAGTGAGACAAGTAAGCTTTTCCAGATTAAGTCTTTTGATTTGCTTGTTTCTTTAACTAAGAAACCTGTAATAAAAGCAGCTACGATAGCTACAGGTGCAAAGTAAATAGCAAAGATATCAGTCGTCATCCAGCTAATCAAGGCACTGACAATAGCAGTACCAGCACCAAGCCATGGTCCAAAGACAACAGCGACCAACAATGTTCCAATCATATCAAGATAAATTGGCAGACGTAAGAATAAAGCGATATTTGCGCCAATATAGTTAATTGCAATGGCAATTGCCATAAAAGAAATGATACGAATTGATGAATTTTTCATAATTTAACTTTCTAACTTCAGATTTTTGAGATCATCTTGAATGATGTCTTTTTGTGCATCTAAAAGTACGGTTAGAAAATCTTCCCAGAATAGGCTTGGGTTAACCTGAGTCAAAATAGTACTGTTCTTAGGTTTGTGGTAAAAATCGTATTGATCGACGACAGTTTGTCCAATAGCGATGCCGTCAGTAACAACATCAGTGTAAGCCTCAAAACCTGAGCAGACCTCGCTGTTGACAAAATATGCCAATGCAAGAGGGTCATTAATCACACAGCCAATGATATGTTCGTATTCCCAGTGAAAATCAAAGTAAAAACGGGTGATTTTTGTAATGAATGCTGTCATTTCAGCGTTAATACGACTCATATATTCTAAATGATTTGGTGTTAAGACAATATGGCGAGTGGTATCAAGTCCAACCATTTCAACTTTGCGACCTAAACGTTCAAAAGTGATTTGTGCCGCATGAGGGTCGCACCAGTAGTTGTATTCAGCAACAGGTGAACAATTGCCATGTGATTTGAAATTTCCTCCCATGCTGACAAAACGGTGACAGTTTTCGCCGAGCTTAGGATTTATTTCAAGAGCTTTTGCGATATTGGTTAAAGGACCTAGGGCAATGATAGAAGTATCTTTAGGGGCTTTAAAGTAATCGGCTAAAAATTGCTCTGCTGATTTTTCTTGAACATGAGGAGTGTGTTTGAGTGGGAAATTATTTTCGCCAAGACCGTCCATACCATGAGTATCTTGGGCAGAAACGTAATCTCGTGTCAGCGGTGTACTAGCTCCTTGGTAGACAGGAACATCTAGTCGATCAAGCAGTTCTAGGCTTGTAAAAGTATTTTTAACGCCGAGATCTGTTGGACAATTTCCAGCGACGATGGTGATTGCAACCACTTCTAAATTTGGATGTTTGAGGGCATAAAGTAGTGCTAGTGTATCGTCGATACCAGGATCACAATCGATAATAATTTTTTGCTTAGTCATCCTTTCCTCCTTTCTTAAAAATATTTATAAAAAATAAAAAGGACCTTGTTTTCTAAAAAACAAAGCCACTCAAAAAAGATGCTCAACAAAGAGCAGGTCTCAATTTGTAGATAGCTAGTTTTTTATTCTGGGAGTTTTCGAACCAGTCCAAAAGTAGTACTTTTGATTATGCACGCCTTCTATTATATAAATAATTTGCTTTTTTGTAAATATTTGAAAATAAATGTATTTTTACTTATTAATATGTTTCAATTTTCAGAATATTTTGTTATAATAATCCTAATCTATTTGAGAGAAGGTGAAAATTTATGGTGAAAACAATTCACACGGACAAAGCGCCAGCAGCAATTGGTCCTTACGTTCAAGGAAAAGTTGTTGGTAACTTCCTTTTTGCTTCAGGTCAAGTTCCTTTGTCACCTGAAACTGGTGAAGTTATTGGGACAAGCATTCAAGAACAAACCAAACAAGTTCTTAAAAATATTTCTGCGATTTTAGCAGAAGCAGGTACTGATTTTGACCATGTGGTTAAAACGACATGTTTCTTAAGTGACATGGATGACTTTGTTCCATTTAATGAAGTTTACGCTACGGCTTTTAAAGCTGATTTTCCAGCGCGCTCTGCTGTTGAAGTTGCTCGTTTGCCAAAAGACGTCAAGGTAGAAATTGAAGTCATCGCTTATCTCGACTAGATGTTCTCTTAATATTATTTGACACGAAAAAAGTTCGCTATTCTCTCGGCGAACTTTTTTCTATTGCGTTAGATTGATTAATTTGCTTTTTGCATTTTTTTAGCGGTTGTCATCATCAAGCGAATACGGTTCAATTGGTTAACTTCTGATGAACCTGGGTCGTAATCGATTGGTGAGATATTGGCACCTTTGAATTGTCGGCGGAGTTCTTTTAGCATTCCTTTTCCGACGATGTGGTTTGGAAGACAACCAAATGGTTGAAGACAAACGATATTTTTAACACCATTGTTGAGTAATTCAATCATTTCACCAGTCAAGAACCAACCTTCACCAGTGTGGTTACCGATTGAAATGACTTTTTCGGCACCTTTAGCGATATCATAGATTGATTCGATACCTTCGAAACGCTCAGATTTTTCAAGAGCTTTGTTTATTGGTTTTTCAAGAAGATTGATGGCATCGATACCAAGTTTTGCTAGGCGTTTTGATTTTTGGCTCATATTGAGCTCATCGGCTTTCCAAATTTGGTTGAAGAGTGAGTAATTCATAAAGCCAATCAAGTCTGGCACAACGGCTTCACCACCTTCATTTTCAATGATAGCAACAATGTCGTTGTTAGCTGTAGGGGCGTATTTGACCAAGATTTCTCCAACCACACCAACACGTGGTTTTTGACCAAAGTCGATGGTTTCAAGATTATCAAAGTCTTTAATGATTCGTTTCATGTTGTGGTTGAATTCGAAGTAAGAGCCTGATTTGACATTCTTACGAGCGATTTCAAGCCATTTTTCGTATAAGGCATTGGCAGAACCTGGAACGGCTTCATAAGGACGAACGCGGTAGAGCACTCGTTCAAAAAGGTCACCGTAAAGTACGCTGATAAGCAGACGTTTGACAAATGGTAAGGTTAAACTCCAACCAGGTGTTTCTTCTGTACCTTGATTTCCCATGGAGACGGAAACCACAGGAATTTGAGGATAGCCAGCATCTTTTAAGGCTTTTCGCAAGAGCGGAATGTAGTTGGTTGCACGGCAACCTCCACCAGTTTGAGTCATCATGACGCTGGTATTGTCGAGGTCGTACTTACCACTTTGAAGTGCTTCGAGCAATTGGCCGATAGTGATGATAGCTGGGTAGCAAGCGTCGTTATGAACAAATTTTAGACCAACATCAACAGCTTTTCTGTCCATAGCTGGGAGAATCACAATATTATAGCCAGCTTGTTTGAAGGCTTCTTCAATTAGACCATTTTGGTGAATTGGTGAAAGCATTGGCATGAGAAGGGTGTGTTTCTTCTTCATATCTTTTGTGAAGATAGGTTCTATGCTTTCTTCATCAGCTTTGCTGGTAAATTGTGGAACTTGATTGAAAATATGATTGAGATTAGCTTTTTTAGCTTTCTTGTCACGTTCTTCAACAGCAGCTTTAAGAGAACGAAGACGAATACGGATGGCACCAAGGTTGCTTCCTTCGTCGATTTTTAGGACAGTGTAAAGCTTGTTGTGAGCTCGCATGATTTCTTCAACTTGATCAGTTGTGACGGCATCAAGCCCGCAACCAAAGCTGTTTAATTGGACTAATTCAAGGTTAGGATTTTTAGAAACGACTTTAGCAGCAGCGTAAAGACGTGAGTGGTAAACCCATTGGTTAACCACGCGTAAACCTGAAACTTCTTCAAGTCCAGCTACCATATCTTCTGTTAAAACGTGGAAACCTTCTTGGGTGATGATGTTAGCAATCCCATGGTTGATTTCTGGGTCGAGGTGATATGGGCGTCCAGAAAGCACAATTGCTTTTTCGTCGTTGAGAGCTAGTTTACTAAGGAGCTCATCAGCCTTATCTTGTAAATCTTTCTTGAAGTCAGTTAAGACTTGATAGCCATGTTCAACGGCTTCGCGAATATCAGCTTCTGTAATGTCATTATAATCAGCAAAGCTTTTGACAAGTGATTTGACAACAGATTTATGGTCGGCCAAGTTAACAAATGGATGGAAGTATTTGACCTCACCATTGCGGATAGGGTCCATGTTTTTTTCGATGACTTCTGGATAACTTTGAACGATTGGGCAGTTGTAGTGGTTAGGCGCTTTGCTATTTTCAATTTGTTCGTAAATGACACTAGGGTAGAAAATGGCATCCACTTTGCGCTCGATTAAACTTTGAATGTGACCGTGCACCATTTTGGCAGGGTAACAAACGGTATCACTTGGGATAGTTTCAATTCCCTTTTCAAATAATCGTTTGTCTGATTTTGGTGAGATTTGAACACGGAACTTCAAGTCAGTAAGAACAGTGTGCCAAAGTGGGTAATTTTCATACATGTTAAGTACACGTGGAACCCCAACGATACCGTGGACAGCGTCACGTTTTGACAGTGCTTTAAATTTAAAGATTTTTTTATATTTGTAATCAACCAGATTTTCTTTTTGGTTGCTACGGTCAAATTTAATTTTAGTAACTTTTTCAGCACCGCGTTCGCAGCGGTTACCAGTAACGAATTTTGAACCGTCGTTAAAGATGGTAACAGTTAAGGCACAGTTATTTTCACACATGCCGCAACGGGTAAATTCTTTTTGAGTGGTAAAGTGATCAAGTTCTTCAAGTCCCATCAAACTTGATTTTGTGCGATTGGCTGTAAGTGATATTTCAGTCATACAATCCCTCCTTTACTGTGCCGCGCTGACTTCAAGAGCAGCTTCTTGGTTGGCTAATTCATCTTCGTATTTTTCCTTAGCGATAATAGCACAGCCATAAGCTCCCATAAGTCCAGCAATGCTTGGTCGAACGACTTCGCGTTCGCTGACGAGTTCAAAGGCACGAAGAACGGCTTCATTGTAGAAAGTTCCACCTTGAACGACGATTTTCTCACCCAAATCTTCGGGGCGTTTTAATTTGATAACTTTGTAAAGGGCGTTTTTGATGACAGAGTATGAAAGTCCTGCGGAAATATCAGCAACAGTTGCCCCTTCTTTTTGAACTTGTTTTACCTTAGAGTTCATAAAGACTGTGCAGCGTGAACCGAGGTCAACGGGGTGCTTAGCAAGAAGAGCGACTTTGGCAAAATCTTTGACATCGTATTTAAGAGATTTGGCAAAGGTTTCAATAAATGAGCCGCAACCTGAAGAGCAAGCTTCGTTTAGTTGGATACTCGATAAAGCGCCATCACGCACACTCATGGCTTTCATATCTTGACCACCAATATCAAGGATAAAGTCAACCCCTGGGTTGAAGTAATTAGCTGCTTTGAAGTGAGCTACGGTTTCAACCTCACCGTAATCAACGTGAAGAGCTGCTTTAATCAAATTTTCACCATATCCAGTCACGCAAGAACGAGCAATGAAAGCATCTTCTGGCAATTGATGGTAAAGTTCTTTTAGGATAGCAATGACATTTTCAAGAGGTTGTCCTTGGTTATTGCCGTAGTGTTGGAATAAAATAGCTCCTTTAGGATCTGTGAGGACAACTTTTGAAGTAGTTGAGCCTGCATCGATACCAAGGAAAAGAGGCCCAGAAGCAGTGGTAATGTCTTTGTATTCAACGCTAGCTTTATCGTGACGGGCGTGCCAAGCATCCAGTTCAGCTTGATCTTTGAAAAGAACATCAAGAGTATTTTTAGGAACTAGAGATTGTGAGCTATTATTTTCTAAGTTATGAATGATTCCAGATAAGCTGATTTGAGTTTGGTTCTCATCAAGAGCAGCTCCTATGGCAACGAAAAGTTGTGGATTTTCAGGGAAAATCACATGTTCTGGTTTGATATCAAGGGTTTCAATGAAACGCTTACGAAGTTCACTCATAAAAAAGAGCGGTCCACCAAGAAAGGCGATATTTCCAGTTATTTTACGCCCAGAAGCTAATCCAGCAATGGTTTGATTGACAACAGCTTGGAAAATCGAAGCGGCAATGTCTTCTTTTCTGGCCCCTTCATTAATTAAAGGTTGGACGTCAGTTTTAGCAAATACCCCACAACGACTGGCAATTGGGTAAATGGTTTCGTAACCTTTGGCAAGCTCATTGACCCCGTTGGCATCTGTTTTTAAAAGTCCAGCCATTTGATCGATGAAAGCTCCTGTACCGCCGGCACATGTTCCGTTCATGCGTTGTTCAAGGGTATCGCCAAAGAAAGTCATTTTGGCATCTTCACCACCAAGCTCGATTACCACATCAGTTTGTGGAATGAATTTTTCAACGGTAGTAGTCGCAGCAATAACTTCTTGGACGAAAGGAATTTCAGCCACATCAGATAAGCCTATACCCCCAGAACCAGTAATGGCAATACTGACAGTTTGATCGCCGATTTCAGAAATGGCTTCATTTAAAACCTTGATAGTTGCTGTTTTGACGTCTGAAAAGTGACGCTCGTAACTTGAAAATAGTAACTGATAATTATCGTCAAAAATGACAACTTTAACAGTGGTCGATCCGACATCTATACCTGCTTTATACATTAATAAAAAACCTAAAAGTGTTAGAAGGTAGTAGATAAATATCATTCCTAAAAATGACTCATTATCTAGCAACGAATAATGTAGTTACATCGACTGTTCTTTAACACTATTTCAATCCTTTCTTACTTATCTCACACGCTGTTAATGTCACAACAGAATGTTGCTTATTCAACAGAGTGTTTGTTATAATAGTATTATAAAACACTCATTGTCAATTGCAATCGCTAATTTTTTAACTTGTGTTGTTTAAGCAACACATCCCCGACAATCTGTTGTTTATCTCGGAGGAATAGCTCATGAAACTTACTGATATTCGTTATTTGAGAACAGAAAAATTGATTTTTGATGCCTTTGCCAAACTTCTCAGCGAGAAACCTTATGAGAAAATTACGGTACAAGATATTGCTGATGAAGCCATGATTAATCGTGCCACTTTTTATGCACATTATGCGGACAAAGATGACCTTCAAAAAGGGATTCAGCAACAAGTTCTAGAGCAAATGTCTGACATGATTGATGCAGCACAGATTACAAATGGTGAACGCGTAAAAGTTAAGCGAGCTGAGAAACTTTTAACGGAGTTTTATCATGGATTGGAGAAAAATGCTGCGATTGCTAAAATTGTTCTAAAAAGCATTTCTCAGGAAGTCATGCAAGAAGAATTTGGAAGTTTGGTACATGAAAAATATGATCATTTGCTTGCGAAACTAAATGTCACTGAATCTGGCGAGCAAGTCCCGACTGATTTTGTTGTGGCTTACTTAACGAGTATTTTTACAGGGACTTTACTTTGGTGGATTAAGTCAAATTTTTCAATACCAGCAAAAGAACTAGCCCGCTTGGTTTTGACCTTGGTTAGTAACGGCCACCTTACTGTTATAGGCGTCATCATCGATCGAGAAGATTAGTAGAAAAGAGCTGAGAAGTCAGCTTTTTTGTTTTATTTCTGGTATAATGGAAGAGACAGAAAGAAGGATCTTATGAGTCAAAAACAACTAATACAAGATAGCATTGATCATCACGATTATCCAATTGAAGAGGGCGTTATCATCGATTCTCTGGATATTAGATTACAAGAGATTATCAAAAAGAAGCATCCTGATATTGCTAGTGGTGCCTTTATTAGCTATAAGAATCTGACTTATTACCGTCTTCTTTTTTTAGAGGAGATTATCGATAAAGCTAATCGCAAAAATGACTACGTCCGTGAAGCTGTTTACGACACGACTAAGCACCAAGGTTATACAGCTTTAGATGTCCAAGACCAATTGGACAGAAAGATCACCTTTGGACAAAAAATTGCGGATGATGTGGCTCGTTTTGGTGGGTCTTGGACCTTTATTATTACCTTCATCTGCTTTATGGGAGTTTGGATGGCTTTGAATGTTTTGAAGCCCTTTGGCATTGTATTTGACAAATATCCATTTATTTTGTTAAACCTTGCCTTGTCAACACTAGCTGCGCTTCAAGCTCCTTTGATTATGATGAGCCAGAACCGTGCTTCTGACTATGATCGCTTGCAAGCTAAGAATGATTACAATGTTAATAAGGTATCAGAAGAAGGTATTCGATTGTTACATACAAAATTGGATCACTTAGTTCAGCAAGATCAGTCGGATTTACTAGAAATTCAGAAATTACAAACAGAAATGTTAGCTTCTTTGACAAAACAATTAGTGAGTATGCAGGAAGAACAGGTGCGTTTAGTAGGTCAAATTGAAAAAATGAGAAGGAGCGAAGAAAATGTCTGATAAAGAGATTAACTTAGTTATTGTAACTGGGATGAGCGGTGCTGGTAAGACAGTTGCCATTCAATCCTTTGAAGATTTAGGGTATTTTACCATCGATAACATGCCACCAACTTTGGTGCCAAAATTTATTGAATTAGTTGAAAAAACAAGTGACAATAATCGTGTTGCTCTTGTGGTGGACATGCGTAGTCGTCTCTTCTTCAACGAAATTACTTCTGTTTTAGATAAAATTGATTCAAATCCAAAAATCGACTTCAAGATTCTTTTCTTAGATGCAACAGATGGCGAATTGGTAGCTCGTTATAAAGAGACACGTCGTAGTCACCCGTTGGCAGCTGACGGACGTATTTTAGATGGAATCAAGTTAGAACGTGAGTTGCTTGCACCTTTGAAAAACTTGAGCCAAAATGTGGTTGATACAACAGAATTAACCCCTCGTCAATTGCGTAAGACAATTTCTGAACAATTTACAAGTGATGAAAATCAAGCTTCATTTCGTATTGAAGTCATGAGTTTTGGTTTCAAATATGGTTTACCACTCGATGCAGACTTGGTATTTGACGTACGCTTCTTGCCAAATCCATACTACAAACCAGAACTTCGTAATCAAACTGGCCTTGAAAAAGACGTTTATGATTATGTCATGAATCATGAAGAATCAGAAGATTTCTACCAACATTTGATTGGTCTCATTAAACCTATTTTGCCGGGCTACAAAAAAGAAGGAAAATCTGTATTGACCATTGCTATTGGTTGTACAGGAGGTCAACACCGAAGTGTTGCCTTTGCTCATCGCTTAGCTGAAGAGTTAGAAGCGGACTGGGTAGTCAATGAAACCCACCGCGATAAAAATCGTCGCAAGGAGACTGTGAACCGTTCATGAGAAAACCTAAAATTACCGTTATCGGTGGAGGAACAGGGATTCCAGTTATTTTAAGTAGTTTAAGACACGAAGAGGTCGATATTACAGCCATCGTAACGGTCGCTGATGATGGCGGTAGTTCAGGAGCTTTGCGTTCGGTTATGCAACTGACACTACCTGGAGACCTTAGAAATGTCCTGGTGGCTATGAGTGATATGCCTAAGTTTTACGAAAAAGTCTTTCAATATCGCTTTGCTGAAGGGGATGGTCCGCTTGCTGGACACCCTCTTGGAAATCTTATCATTTCAGGAATCGCTGAAATGGAAGGTTCTACTTACAGCGCCATGCAGATTTTGACAAAATTCTTTCACGTTACAGGGAAAATTTATCCAGCAAGTGAAAACCCATTGACTTTGCATGCTGTTTTTAAAGATGGCTATGAAGTCGCTGGTGAGAGTCACATCTCTGGTTATCAAGGAATGATTGACCATGTTTATGTGACCAATACTTACAATGACGACGAACCAACTGCCAGTCGCAAAGTAGTTGATGCAATCATGGATAGTGACATGATTGTCCTTGGACCTGGTTCTTTGTTTACATCAATTTTGCCAAATTTGGTTATTCCTGAAATCAAGCAGGCACTTGTTGATACCAAAGCTGAAGTTGCTTATGTTTGTAACATCATGACGCAATATGGTGAAACCGAATATTTTACGGATGCTGACCACGTCGAAGTGCTCAATCGTCATCTTGGTAAAGATGTTATTGATACGGTTCTCGTCAATATTCAAAAAGTGCCGCAAGATTACATGGACCACAATAAATTTGATGAATACTTGGTTCAAGTTGAGCATGATTTTGTAGGGCTTCGTAAGCAAGTCAAACGAGTGATTTCATCTGATTTTCTTCGTTTGGAAAATGGCGGAGCTTTTCACAATGGCAACTATGTCGTTGAAGAATTAATGAACCTTGTGAGGATGAAGAAGCGATGAGTTTTACAGTAAAAGTTAAAGAAGAATTGTTGAATTTATCGCGATTTGATAAGAGTGAACTATCAGCTATTATCAAAATGTCAGGAAGCCTCGGCTTAACAGCTGCTGGACTAACTTTGTCAATCATAACAGAAAATGCTAAAGTAGCCCGCCATATCTATGAATTGATTGAAACGATTTACCAGGTTCAGCCTGAGATTAAATACCATCAAAGGACAAATTTACGTAAGAATCGTATTTATACAGTTTTTGTTGCTAAAAATGTCAGAGAAATTTTGAACGACTTGCAGCTGGCTGATTCTTTCTTTGGGATTGAAATGGGAATTACCCCAAGTATCCTAGAAGATGATGATAAGGGACGTGCTTATCTGCGTGGTGCTTTCTTGGCGACTGGGACCATTCGTGACCCAGAGTCAGGAAAATATCAACTGGAAATTTTTTCCGTTTATCAAGACCACGCCGAAGATTTAGCAAACTTGATGCGAAAATTTATCCTTGATGCAAAGGTTATCGAACATAAAAATGGAGCAGTGACTTATCTTCAAAAGGCTGAAGATATCATGGATTTCTTGATTGTCATCGGAGCGATGGAATGTAAAGAAAGCTTTGAAGAAGTTAAGATTATGCGTGAGACGCGCAATGACGTTAACCGTGCCAACAATGTGGAAACAGCTAACATTGCAAAAACCGTGACAGCCAGCATGAAGACCATCAATAACATCATTAAAATCATGGATACCGTTGGACTTGAGACCTTACCAATTGAATTGCAACAAGTGGCTAAGATTCGTGTAGAAAATCCTGATTACTCGATTCAGCAAATCGCAGACCACTTGGAGGGGACCTTGACCAAGAGCGGTGTCAATCATCGATTGCGTAAAATCAATAAAATTGCAAATGAATTATAGAAAAAGTTAAGGAGAAGCATATTATGGCATGTACAACTATATTAGTCGGTAAAAAAGCGTCATATGATGGTTCAACCATCATTGCTCGAACTGAAGATTCACAAAGTGGTGACTTCACACCGAAACAATTTATCGTGGTTAACCCAGAAGACCAACCACGTCATTACAAATCAGTCTTGTCTTCATTTGAGATTGATTTGCCAGACAACCCAATGCGCTATACATCAGTACCAGATGCTTTGCGTAAAGATGGTATCTGGGGAGAAGCTGGTATCAACGAAGCCAATGTTGCCATGAGTGAGACAGAAACTATCACGACAAATGCGCGTGTTTTGGGAGCTGACTCGCTCGTTGAATCTGGTATTGGTGAAGAAGATATGCTAACATTGGTGCTTCCATATGTCCGTACAGCGCGTGAAGGGGTAGAACGCCTCGGTGCTATCCTAGAAGAATACGGAACATATGAATCAAATGGTGTGGCTATTTCAGACGTTGATGAAATTTGGTGGTTAGAAACTGTCGGTGGACACCGCTGGATTGCTCGTCGTGTGCCAGATGATTGTTATGTGACAAATCCAAACCAACTTGGTATTGACCATTTTGAATTTAACAATCCTGATGATTACATGTACTCAAGTGACTTGCGTGAATTCATCGAAGATAATAACTTGGATTTGACATACTCAAATGAACACTTCAATCCACGCTATGCTTTTGGTAGCCAACGTGATAAGGACCGCCACTACAATACACCACGTGCTTGGGCAATGCAACGTTTCTTGAATCCAGAAATCGAGCAAGACCCACGTAGTTTCTTTATTCCATGGGCTCAAAAACCTTATCGTAAAGTCACTATCGAAGATGTCAAATACGTTTTGAGCAACCACTATCAAGACACTGAATTTGACCCATATGGTCCAGAAGGAAATGCTGTGACACAACGCGCATTCCGTACAATTGGTATCAACCGCACAAGTCAAACAGCTATTCTTCAATTGCGACCTGACCAACCACACGACACAACAGGTATCCAATGGTTGGCATACGGTTCAATGCCATTTGGAACAATGGTGCCATTCTTTACTCAAATTTCAACTACACCAGCTTATTTTGCAAATACTGGCGAAAATGTCTCAACAGACTCATTCTATTGGGTAAATCGTTTGATTGCAGCGATTGCTGACCCACACTTCCACCAACACGAAGGTGATATTGAAGCTTATGTGGAAAAAACAATGGCAGCAGGACATGCCCGTATCAAACGTGTTGATGCCGCTTTAGCTAACGGAGAAAACGTTGATTTTGATGTTGAAAACCAAGCGATGAGTGATTACATCCAAGAAGAAACACAAAAACTATTGAATAAAATCCTCTTTGATGCAAGCAATCTTATGACAAACCGCTTCTCAGTAAGCGACTAATAATGAATCCTCTGAAATTTTTCAGAGGATTTTTTTGACAGCGAAAAAATTTACCCTCACTTGTCAATTCAAGTGCAACAAGTTCATTGATAACTAGAGTTCCAGAGGTTAAGCTGTTTGGGCTAGCCCAAACAAAATATTTGCAGTTTTATACCTGTGAATTTGTCTATGTCTGTCATTGATAGCAGAGACGTAGTGATTGAGTTCTTCTGTCGTTAGTGAGTTAAGAGAGACACCTTTTGGGAGAAACTCTCTCAAGAGACTATTGAAATTTTCATTTGTTCCTCTTTCATGAGAAGCATAAGGATGGGAAAAATAGACTTCCACACCTTTAGGTCTGACAAGCTACTGAACTCTGAGCCATTGTCCGATGTGATAGTAAGCTCTTAACAGCCCTATTGATGGTTTCTGCTTGTTTATTAGCCAGTTTTACAGCGATGGCAAATCGCGTTTGACGCTCTACTAGGGTCATGACAACCGCTTCCCCCTTGGTCTTCTTGCCAAGTATGAGATCAATTTCCCAATGTCCAAATTCAGAACGGTCATTGATACACTCCGGACGTTTTTCAATGGATTTTCCTAAGATTTTCTTCGTGGCCTTAGGCGTTACTTTAGACCGTTTTCGGATACTCACCATCTTAGGTAAATCAATCGGTTTAACCCTCAACAGTCCGTCTTTGATGTAACGATACACTGTCTAGGTGGAAGGGATAACTTCCAGTGGATGTTTTTCTCGGTAAGTTTGAACAAAGCTATCGACACTGTGACAACGAGGCTTCGTTTTCAGGACTTTCTCAAGTTTCTTGAAGAAGGTCCGGGAGCAGTACGATAGTTTATAATAGGCACTTTTTTGACGATTGGTTTCATAAACACGTTGACCACTATCTGGAAAGTAAATCGTTGAGTAGATTCATTTCCCGTTCTTGTCTTGAACCTGAGAAACACTTCCTCGTTTGATTTCACGACTGATGGTTGAGCGATGATACCCAAGCAGACGAGCAATCTCAGATGGGGTCTTTCCCATCTTGAGATAGGCGCTGATTTCTCCGCGTTCAGATGCTGAAAGGTGTGAGTATAACGATTTTTTGGTAGAATGATTAGTGGACATGTTCATCTGCTTTCTATACTGAGTTGGGGAATTCTAGTATATCAGACGAGCATGTCTTTTTTTGTTGCACTTCATTTTACAACGCGGGGCGAAAAAATTTATAAAAAAAGCTTGCAAAAAGTTGAAAGTTTGGATATACTTTACTGGTAAACTATTAACTAGTTAAGAAAAGGAGCCATCATGAAGAAGAAATTTCTTTTATTGATAAATGTACTTGCGCTTTTGCTTGTTTGGCAAGTTAGCCACATTAAGAAGGTTGCAGCAGATGACAAGATTAAAGTTGTAACAACTTTTTATCCTGTCTATGAATTTACCAAAGCTGTTATGGGAGATACAGCAAATGTATCAATGCTGATTAAAGCAGGGACTGAACCACATGATTTTGAACCATCTACCAAAAATGTAGCTACCATTTCAGATGCTGATATGTTTGTCTACATGGATGATAGCATGGAAACATGGGTTAAAAAAGTCAAAAAATCAATTAATTCTGATAACCTAACTATCGTTCGAGCAAGCGGTGATATGCTTCTCATGGCTGGTACAGCTGAAGAAGAAGGTGAAGACCATGACGAGCATGAAGGACATAGTCATGAATATGATCCACACGTTTGGTTGTCACCAAAACGCGCAGTTACCTTGGTTGAAAATATCCGAGATGCTTTTGTTGCTAAATACCCTGATAAAGCTGACACTTTTAAAGCTAATAGCGCAGCTTACATTGAAAAACTCAATGACTTAGATAAAGCCTACACAGATGGACTTTCGAATGCTAAACAAAAAAGCTTCGTCACTCAGCATGCTGCTTTTGGTTATTTAGCACTTGATTATGGTTTGAACCAAATCTCAATTGCTGGAATTTCCCCAGAAGTAGAACCATCAGCAAAACGTATTGCAAGCCTTACAAAATACGTTAAAAAATACGATATCAAATACATTTACTTTGAAGAAAATGCGTCAAGTAAAGTTGCCGCAACGTTAGCAGATGAAGCTGGTGTAAAAACAAAAGTTTTAAATCCGCTAGAAAGCTTAACTAACAAACAAATCAAAGCTGGCGAAGATTACTTCTCAGTCATGAAAGAAAATCTGAAAGCTTTGAAATTGACAACTGACGTTAAAGGTAAAGAAATCAAAGCTGAAACAGATGATACCAAAACTGTTCAGCACGGCTATTTCAAAGATAAAGACGTTACTGATCGTAAATTAAGTGACTGGACAGGAAAATGGCAATCTGCTTACCCATACCTTCTTGATGGTACACTTGATCCTGTCTGGGCTTATAAAGCCAAAGCTTCAAAAGGTGAACAAACTGCTCAAGAAGTTAAAGACTATTACACAAAAGGCTACCAAACTGATGTTGAACAAATCATCATTGATGGTAAGAAAAATAAAGTTACTTTTGTTCAAAATGGTGAAAAACATACCTACACTTACAAATACGTTGGTTACAAAATTTTGAAATACGAAAAAGGTAACCGTGGTGTTCGTTATCTTTTTGAAACAGATGACAAAGACGCTGGCGAATTCAAATACATTCAATTTAGCGACCACAATATCACATCAACAGATGTTGAACACTTCCATCTTTTCTGGGGTAACAGTAGCCAAGATGAAATTCTAAAAGAAATGGAACACTGGCCAACTTACTTCCCAGCTAAAGAATCTGGTCAAGAAATTGCCCAACACCTTGTTGCTCACTAAAAAAAGAAAAGGCTTGAATCAAGTGATTCAAGCCTTTTCTTTTTTTAGAGAAGTGGTAGAAAAAGTTGATTTTTGAGAGCAGGACATCGCGTTGCCAGCTTATGAAAACTTTGCTATAATGGGTTAAGATAGCACTTACATTTTAGGAGGCCACGTGAAAGACAAGCAAGTGACAAAATTCTTTTTAGCTTGTTCGACCTTAGTTACTTGTATAACATTGGGAATTAACCTCACTTTCAGACATGCAGCTCACGCTGTTATTGCTGAATCAGGACAAGTTTCCCCAACAGCGACAGCTGATTTTATTACAAGTATCGGTGAGACAGCTCGAC